>NZ_JAKLTV010000006.1:0-124388 GCF_022698185.1 Synechococcus sp. PCC 6717
TGATAGGGTCAACAACCCGCTTGGCTTTGGGGAATATTTGCACCTTCCTCTTCATGGGGAAGGCGATCGAATGGAAACGATCGCGGCGGCCTTGTCTTTCGCGGTGCCACACAGTCCTTCCTCTTCATGGGGAAGGCGATCGAATGGAAACGGAAAAACCCAACAACTAACCACATTAAGTATGCAGGTAACCTTCCTCTTCATGGGGAAGGCGATCGAATGGAAACTTAATTAATAAGACGGCTGTGCAACTTCGAGCAGGGGGTAGATTTCTGTCGCCTCCTCGTTAGCATTGCCTTGGAACAGATTAGAATCGCAGCCGAAGGTGCTAGCTCTTAGGGATAGGGTGTCATGAGCCAACAAGCCGTAGGAATGATTCAGGTCATGGGATACCCAGCAGCACTTGCGGTTGCTGACACCTTGGTGAAAGCAGCTAATGTACAACTGGTGAGTTGTGAAGGGATTGGAAGTGGCTACTGGACGCTGGTGATTCGTGGCGCAGTTGCGGAGGTCAATGCAGCAGTTCAGGCGGTGCGATCGCACTCGCAGCCACCGATTCTGTCTCACCAAATTATTGCGCAGCCCCAATCCAACCTAGAGCAAGTGCTGCCCATTCGCTCTCCCCACGCTCCCCTTGACGATTTTCTTCTGTAGCAGAGGCAGGATGATCTTCTGCTCGATATTGGCCTCATTGCGCTTGACATCCTCCCCGCCGCAAGCGGACGGGGTTTTCCGCTCACATTCGATAAACTAAGAGTACCTGCTAGGGATGCTGTCGATGACCACTCTTCGCTATGCCTATTATCCGGGCTGTGTGGCTCAAGGGGCTTGCCGCGAGTTAGATCTTGCCACCCGGGCGATCGCCCCCCGCTTAGATATAGAACTCATTGAACTGAAACAGGCAGCGTGTTGTGGCTCAGGCACCTTTAAGGAAAATTCATGGTTGTTAGAAGACACGGTGAATGCCCGCAATATTGCCCTTGCTGAAGCGTTGGAATTGCCATTATTAACCCATTGCAGTACCTGCCAAGGAGTCATTGGGCATGTGGATGAACGCCTAAAAGAGTTCCAGCGCGATCGCCCCGACTATGTAAATAGCATCAACCAACTGTTAGAGGCAGAAGGTTGCCATCCCTACCGTGGCACCACTGAAGTCAAACATTTGCTGTGGGCAATCATTGGTGATGTGGGGTTAGAGCAATTGCGCTTACGGGTCACTCGTCCCCTAACCAACCTACGCTGTGCTGCTTTTTATGGCTGCTATTTGCTTCGCGCCCAGCGCACCCTTCCCTTCGATCATCCGACTCACCCCAGTTCCCTAGAGAATGTCTTTGATGCCCTTGGGGCAACTGCCGTTGAGTATTCAGGGCGTACCCAATGTTGTGGCTGGCCAATCTCTAGCTATGCAACTCCCGCCGCCTTTCGGATGGCAGCACAACGCCTCCAAGGGGCGATCGCCGCTGGGGCAGATTGCATTGTTACCCCCTGCCCCCTATGCCACCTGAACTTAGATTCCCGGCAGCCAGAAATTGAACACCTCATTGGCGAAAAACTAAACTTGCCAATTTTACATCTACCCCAATTAATTGGCTTAGCCTTGGGGTTGGCTCCTCACCTCTTAGGTTTATCAAAACACGTCGTTTCGGTAGAACCAGTCCTAGCAAAGCTGGCGTAGATTCAGCTAATGGGTATGACGCGATAATAATTGCTCTTCTAAGGCAGCAATTTGATTGTACGCCGCTGTGAGTTGTGCCGTTAACCGCTGGATTTGTACCTCGGCACTCAAGGGGCGATCGCCACTCAGATGGCGGCTGTGGCTATAGTCATCATCCACTAAAATATCCTTATGTTCGGGCATAACCCCAGGGGCACGAGCCGGCACAGTTCCCCTCACCACCTGCTCATTGGCAGCACCGGCAGCAGCTTTGATTCGCCCCTCAGCTAGCGCTTGGGAAACTTTTTGGTTCAGTTGTTCAACAATCTGGTATAAGGCATCGATTTTGTTGCTGAGCACCAATATCTGCTTATGTAGTAAATCCACGGGACACGTCCTCTTGCTGTGGAGTGCAACAGTCATCAACCCAACCTAGCGTTTCCCTCAAGCAAACCACTTGAGTTAGCCGTTACCCCAACCAGACGATGCACGAGAGAATTACTCTATCCGTTGGCTGTCAAGATGCGCCTAGTAATTAGCGTTGGATATTCTATTCCCACAGTAGAGAACATAAATAATATACTGCAACTTTTTCAACAAGACTTAAGGGTGAATAAACTTTTGTAAATATTACTCACCACCAACATAAAAAAGGGGGAACACCCCCCATCCCTGCTACTCCACCCCTTCGATCTTGTCCTCTACCTCTTGGTAAAGCTGGCGCAGTAAGTCCAGATTGGCTTCACTCGTCTGCCAGTAGCCACGACCATTCAGTTCAAGGAACGTACTCACCATCTTGCGGAAAGAGTGGGGGTTCGTATTCAGCAACCGCTGCCGCATCTCAGCATCGAGGATAAAGGTGGCATTGGCCTCTTCGTAAACCCAGTTATCCACCGCCCCCGCCGTGGCCGACCAGCCCATCGTATTGACCAGTCGCTTCGAGATTTCTCGTACCCCCTCGTAACCATGGGAGAGCATTCCCTCGTACCATTTCGGGTTCAAGAGTTTAGTGCGGCTGTCTAAACGCACAGTTTCCGAAAGGGTACGCACCTGGGCATTAGCTGTTGTTGTATCGGCAATGTAGGACTTAGGCTGCTTGCCGTCCCCTCGCAGTGAGCCGACCAGTTTGGTGGGGTCTGAGTCAAAATAGTGGCTCACATCCGTCAGGCTAATTTCGGCAGAGTCCAAGTTCTGGAAGGTGACATCAACGGTTTTGAGGGCAGTCTCAAACAGGTCTCGCGCCTGAACCATCGCTCCCGGTGAATCCGCAGAAAACGCAAAGGACTTGCGCGATAGATACATCTCCTGTAGCTCCGATTCTTGCTCCCAAGAACTATTTTCAACCGCAAGATTCACGTTAGCAGCATAGGAACCAGAGGCATTGGTGAACACCCGGGTGGCAGCTTGGCGCAGGTCAATCCCCAATTCAGTGGCCTGTTGCAGGGCATGTTTGCGGATAAAATTCAGTTCCGTTGGCTCATCGGCTTCTGCTGCCATCTTCACGGCACGGTCAATGAGCGCCATCTGGTTAATGAACAGATCCCGAAATACCCCAGAGCAGTTCACGACAACATCAATGCGGGGACGACCCAGCTCCTCTAGGGGAATTAGCTCCACTTTATTGACACGGCCCAAGGAATCTGGCAAAGGCCGTGCCCCCACTAACCACAGCACCTGCGCGAGGGATTCACCGTAGGTTTTAATGTTGTCCGTTCCCCACAGCACCATGGCAATGCTTTCGGGCCATTGGTCGTTGTTCTCAGCTTTTTGCCGTGCCAAGAGGCGATCCACCACCACTTTGGCAGATTGAATGGCGGCAGCGGTGGGAATGGCTTGAGGGTCAAGGGCATGGATATTTTTGCCGGTGGGCAACACATCGGGATTGCGAATCGGATCGCCGCCGGGGCCTGGGAGGATGTATTCCCCTTCGAGGGCTTGTAGGAGTGCCCCCAGTTCATTGTCCGCAACAATTTGCTGCAAACAGAACTCGAGGTATTCCATCAGGGGTTTGAGGGAGCCTACATCGATGTGGGGATAGCCCGATCCATGGAGGCTTTCAATCCACGGCGCTTTGCGCCCCATATTAAAGAAGTTCAGCTTCGAGACTTTAGACACGCGGCCATCGGCATCGGCTTGGGCTTGTACCAGTGCGGTGACGGCTGCCCGGGTGGCTTGGTTAATCTGCTGCAATAGTTCCACATCGGCGAGAACACCGCGATCGCTCCCGCGATAAATGTCATCAATATCGCGCCCCAAGCTTTCGGCAATCAGACGCGGGAGGCTCTTGATTTCCTCTTCAGGGCGATCCAAGCTGGCAATATTGACTAAGGTAGCCACGGCCTCTTCGGTGCTCGGTGGCTGACCAATGACGTGCAGACCACAGGGCAGCAGCCGACTTTCAATCTCCATTAACTTGATATAGACCTTGCCAACGAGGGTATCGCGCTCTTCGGCAGTGAGGTTGGCTGCATCCTGATCCGGTAGCGCCACATCCTGATCTAAATTGACCAAGCGGCATTTATCCATGATCGTATTCACGATTTGTACCCCGCGCCCGCTATCTTTGAGGCTTTGGTAAGAGCCAATGAGATCGCTGAGTTCCCGCAGCCCTTTATACAAACCAGCATTTTCGGCGGGAGGCGTTAAATAGCTAATGGTGTTGGCGTAGCTGCGTCGCTTGGCAATGGTGGCCTCTGATGGGTTATTGGCGGCGTAGTAGTAGAGGTTGGGAATACTGCCAATTAAGTTATCGGGATAGCACTCGCCCGACATCCCCATCTGTTTGCCGGGCATGAATTCAAGGGAGCCGTGGGTGCCAAAGTGCAGCACCGCATCTGCTTTCCAGATGTGGTTTAAGAATGTGTAGTAGGCCGCAAAGCCATGGTGGGGACTGGCTGAGCGCGAAAAGAGTAGCCGCATGGGATCCCCTTCGTAGCCAAAGGTGGGCTGCACCCCAATGAAAACGTTGCCGTAGGCTTTGCCATAGATCAAGAGGTTTTGGCCATCGCTGTTGAGATGCCCAGGGGGTTTACCCCAGTTCTCTTCTAGGCGTTTGGCGTAGGGGGTGAGCCGCTCGTACTCTGCTACACTCATGCGGTAGGCAATATTGAGTTCGGGGCTGCCCACTTGGGCGCGGGCATCGTGAAGCACCTCCTGCATGAGGGCTTCGGCATTTTCAGGTAGCTCCGGTAGGTCGTAGCCGTTATTTTTGAGGGCTTCCATAACCTTGTAGATGGAGCCAAAGACATCGAGGTAGGCGGCTGTACCAACATTCCCCTTATCTGGTGGGAAGCTAAAAATGGTGATCGCTATTTTTTTATTGACTTTGGGTTTGCGGCGTAGGTTAACCCACTTCAGGGCACGCTGGACAATCATTTCTACCCGATCCTGTAGGGCGATCGCCTTGCCTGTCACGCCATCGCGGCCAGAGAGGATAATCGGTTCAATGGCACCATCCAGTTCCGGTAGGGCAATTTGCAAGGCCACTTGGATAGGATGCAACCCCAGATCGCTATCTTCCCACTCCTCTGTGGTTTGAAAGACTAAGGGCAGCGCTACCATGTAGGGGCGATTGAGTTTTTTCAGGGCGGCAACGGCTTTGCCATGATCCTGCTTGGCAGGGCCACCGACAAGGGCAAACCCCGTCAGGGAGACCACCGTATCGACAATGGGCTTCTCTGGCTGTAGGGGGTCGTAGAAGAATTTCTCGAGGGGGGTGGAAAAATCTAGCCCACCGGAGAAGACGGGGATCACCCGTGCTCCTTGGGACTCAAATTCTTGGACAATGGCGACGTAGTGGGCATCATCGCCGGTGACAAGGTGGGTGCGCTGCAGCAGTAGGCCAATGGTGGGCACCAAGGGATCCTTGAGGTCGTTGCCAATGTCGCCACGGCTGTTGAACCAGTTCAGGTATTCCTTCAGATCTTCAAACATCTGAGGGGCAAGGGGATGCCAAATGCCTGTATCCGGATAGGTGACCGGTTCTTGATAGGTGAGGGTATGACTGCTGTCTAACTGTCCTTTGAAGACGTAGCGATCGCCCAGCATCAGGAGGAAGTTTTGTAGGTTTTCGGGGGAGCCTCCCAGCCAGTACTGGAAGCTGAGCATGAAGTTGCGTGCATCTTGGGCTTTGTCGATGGGCAAATACTTTAGTACCTGTGGCAGGGTGCGCAATAGCTTGAGCATGGCATCTTGGAAGCCTGCTCCGGACTTCTCTTTGCGCTTTTTCATGAAGTTGGCAATCACGCTCTTGGATTGGCCGATCTGCGCTAAGGAAAAGCTGCCCATTTTGTTGAGGCGCATGACCTGTGGCAGGGAGGGAAACACCACGGCCACATCGAGGCGATCGCGGTAGGGCTGAACCGCTTCCACCACCTTGTCAGCTAGATCCTCAATAAAAATCAATGACGCAATAAATACATTCGCCCGCGCCACATCTTCACAAAAAGCCGCGTAGTTCTCGGAATTCCGCAGTTCTTCGAGGAGATAACCACTAATTTCAATGGCAACGTGGGGATGATTGTCGTTAATGCTGCGCACGGCTGCCGAAAGGGCACTTTGATACTGCGCTTCAAGTACCACATACACCACTCGCAAGAGCGATCGCCCCTTTAGCGCCGCTGGTGCGATATGCCGAATCGTGGACTTGACGTGGGTGAACATGCGTTCGGACTCCTTGTAACAACCGATAACAAACCCAAGAAGCGGGATGTACCTCTTGTGGTTGTAGCAGAAAATCAAGCTGTAGAGAGACTTTGCGCTGCTTCAGTAACAAATTGCAAAGTTTTACTGCCTAGGTATTAAAACTTATTACATCCCTTGACAAGAGCTTGCTGTTTGTGAATTTGCCAAAGCTAGAGGTGTGGTTCACTATAGGAAGCAACGTTAGTGCCCGGCCACGGCTTGGGCAGCAGCGATCGAGTTTGGTGTTGAGTATGGTGCCTTCGCCACAGCAACAGAGGTTGATGCCGTATTTTGCAGCTGGTATCGCGGCGGCGATCGCCACGGTGGGAGTGGTGGGGTTACAGGCACTGACCCTACTAGAGCCGCTGGAACTCAGGGTGTATGATCAATGGCTGCGCTGGCGACCCGCCACAGCCTCTGCTGATCGAATGTTGATTGTGGCTATTGGCGAAGAGGATATTCAAGCCCTGAAGCAATATCCTGTCCCTGACGAGGTACTGATCCAAGCCGTGGCAGAGTTACAGAAGCACCGCCCCAAGGTCATTGGGATTGACATTTTTCGGGACTTCCCTGTGCCGGATCGCTTTCGCCCCTCCACCCAGACCTTGCCATCCCTAGGGCGAGCAATGATGACCCAACCCAACACCGTCATTGTCTGTAAAGTGGGTCAAGGGGCTGAGCCGGATATTGCCCCCCCCGCTGGACTCTTGCCAAACCAAATTGGCTTTGCGGATATTCCGGTGGATAGTGATGGTGTCGTGCGCCGTGCCATTCTGGCCACCACTCCAGAGGCCAAGGCTCGCTGTCATACACCGCAGTCCTTTGCCCTTGCCCTCGCCAGCATTTTTCTGGGGACAGCCCCCCAACGTCGCGGTAAGGATGGCTTGGCGTTGGGGACGGCTCGCTTTCAGGCACTGACCCCTAACTGGGGAGGCTACAGCAACCTAGATGCAGCGGGTTTTCAGATCCTCATTAACTATGGAACTAGCCCACGCACCTACAAAACCGTGAGTCTCACAGATGTCTTGAGCGAGCGGGTGTTGCCCTCCCAAGTGCGCGATCGCGCCGTACTGATTGGGGTGACCGGCAGTAGCAGCAACGATAAGCTCCTAACGCCCCTTAGCCAACCTGAGCAGGGAAATCGCTTCACGGCTGGGGTGGTGGTGCAAGCCGCTATTTTAGACGACCTTTTAGCTGCTGCCCTTGACAATCGCCCTCCCCTCTGGACATGGCCGCAAGGGGCGATCGCCCTGTGGATTTTTGGCTGGTCACTCGTGGGGGCGCTGATTACCCTCAAAGGTCAGCGCTGGCTGGCTCTGCCCCTCTTTGTGACTGGTGGGGTTGGCCTTGGGGGTCTCACCTTTTTGCTATTTTTACAATCCGGCTGGATTCCTCTGGTCGCACCAGAACTGGGGTTTGTCAGTGCTGGGGTTTTGATGCTGGCGTACCGCGCCTTGGCCGTTTCCCCTTCTCAACGCTCGCGATCGCCCTCGACGGATGAACCAATGTCTGTTCCCCCCTTCGCATTGGTTAATGACCGCCCCTCCACCGCCCCGCAGGCCTTGTCTGAAGCGGCAGCTGATTCGCTCCTGATGGCGGATAACAACACAGATGTTACCCCCGATGCCAATGCCACCGTTGTGCAACCGGACACCTGCATTCCCTTTMCCCCTGTTCCCCAAGCCGCTGAAACCACCGTCAACCCAGATTTGACCGCTGCTGAGCCAGCGAGTCGCGAAACACTCTTGACCCCCGTTGTGGATGAGGTACCCGTCACCGAGATCCCCAGTGCCGCCGGCACAGCTACTAACCCCACGGAAATGGAAACCTTTCTCGTTGTAGAGCCTACAGACCCAGAAAGTGTGCCCACTGCCATCCAAGATGTCATCCCAGAGACCCAACTCACCCTAGACCCTTCAGACACAGCGTTGACCGCTGCAAGCAAGCTCACTGCCGCAACCTCAACAACTCCCTTAGAAACCCAGCTAGAGCTACCCGAGCATCCCGTGTCAGCCCCCTCAGCAGCAGAGTTACCAGAAACCCAAGTATCACTGCCAGAGCCGCTGCCTCCAACTTCTGCCCCAACCACGACTCGGTGGTTTACTGAGGTACCGGACACCCAAGTCGTTGTCCCCGAGGAGGGATCTGCCGTCAGCACTGATGTTGCCGTTGACAGCAGTTCCAGTGATCTCCTGTCGCCAACCCTAGTCAGCGAGGTAGCGGTCAACCTTGATCTAGAGCCGGTTGCCGCACCGGATACCACCGACACCCTTGCACCCCCTAGCACTTGCCCGTCTCCAGTTCCCAAAACCACGGTGCTCACGGATATTGAAGCGGCGGCAACCGAGTCCCTGCCCCACATTTTGGGGGGGCGCTACCAAGTGCTCAGCCAGTTGGGGAAAGGCGGATTTGGACGGACATTCTTAGCCGCAGACCAGCATTTGCCCGATCATCCGATCTGTGTGATTAAACAGTTAGTGCCCTCCCGCAAGGATGAGCGGTTTCTGGCCATTGCCCGCCGCTTGTTTCAGCGCGAAGCCAAAGCACTTGCCCAGCTAGGACAGCACCCGCGCATTCCACGGCTGTTGGCTTACTTTGAGGAGGAGGGGGTCTTTTACCTCACTCAAGAGTACGTGGAGGGGGAATCGCTCAAGGAAGAGTTTGAAAAAAAATTAACTCTGTCCCAAGCAGAGGCGATCGCCATCCTCAGAAGTATTCTTGAGCTACTCGAGTACGTGCATCAGTTAGGGGTAATTCACCGCGATATTAAACCCGCCAACATCATGCGCCGCCGCAGTGATCAACAACTATTTCTCATTGATTTTGGTGCGGTGCGCCACGTTCAACCGGAGGATCTACAAAAGCACGGCAAATATACAATCTCGATTGGCACCCGTGGGTACGCCCCCAGCGAACAGATGGCGGGTCGGCCAGTCATTGCCAGTGACCTCTACTCCTTGGGAATGGTGATTATTGAAGGCTTAACGGGGTTAGCACCCATGGATCTGCCCAATGATCCGACCACAGGGGATGTGGTGTGGGAGCCTGGGACGCATCTTGCACCAGCGTTTGTGGCTATTTTGAACCGCATGGTTCGGTACAATTTCCGCGATCGCTACCAGAGCGCCGCAGAGGTGTTAGCCGCTTTGGCAGCCGCGGGTCTCTAGATTCGCGGGCTAGTTGCCCCTACACTTGTGGCAATCTATGAAAAGATGAACCAGTAGTTGAAGGCAATGATGATACCCTCCACCGGCATGGTCTGGATTGTTGTTGGTTGTAATTGCCTGATTGCGATCATTGCCCTTTGGGTGGCTTGGCAATTGGTGAAACTGCGGCAGACGTTGCGGGGGGTTGCCCGGGCGCTGTTGGATGCCGAGCGCAGTACCCATGGCGTATTGGGGGGAGCGCCACAGGTCATTATGATTGGTCAGCGTGGGGTCGCGGGGTTGCGATCGCAACTGCCCCGCTGGGGACGGCAGCAGCGTAATGTCCGCCTGTTTTTAACCTTGATAAGCTGGATAAGTCGGTATAGTACCCCGTGGCTACGGCAACGAAGGAGATAACCATGGCAAATCAGCAAGGAAGTGGCGGTGCCTTTTTGGGGGGGCTGCTTCTGGGGGGGGCAATTGGCACAGTGGTTGGTCTGCTGGTTGCCCCGCGCTCTGGCAAGGAAACGCGACAACTGTTGAAAAAATCTGCCGATGCTCTGCCGGAGCTATTGGAGGACATTAGCAGCAGTTTTGAACAGCACCGCGATCGCCTCTCGGAAACCACCCAAGAGCGTTGGCAGGCCACCCTCGATCGCCTGAAAGACGCGATCGCCGTCGGCATTGAAGTCACTCAGCAGCAGCGCCAAGCCTTTAGCCGCGAAGCCAATGGCATGGCACTGAGCGATCTCGATGAGGAAAATTCTGGGGATCTACGGCGTTAAGAGGGCACAAAATTCGCCCAAGGTTAACGGCTGAATGCGGGGGTGCGCCTGCGCCTGTTGGCAATCGTCTGCGGTTGTGTAGCCCCACGTGGCCAAAAAAAGGCGAGTGGATACCAACTCTGGGGTAGCAGCGACCTCTAGGAGCGCCCCCAAACGATCCTCCACAAACCACAGTGGTGTACCGTAGGCTGCTTGCAGTTGCGAAAGAATCATCGGCTTGGGCTGCTGTTGCTCCTTGCCGTAGATAGCCGTAGCCGGAACAGTGATCCCCGCCTGCTCTAGCAAATAGGTCACAAAGCGCTGTTCTTTGGTGGTCACAATGGCCATCGCATGGCCTTGGGCTTGCCAGCGCTGCACAGCGGCCACCACTCCATCATAAAAGTCATGGAGCATCAACCAGTGTTGCCAGTCGTTGCGGATCCACTCATCCCGCAGCCCATCGACCCGCTGCCCCAGATCCGCTGCACTAAGGTGATAGGTGTGAAGAAGGCGATCGCGCACCTGGGGCCAATGGGTGCTGATCTCCGCAGTGGGGATTTCCTCAAGGATGGCTCGCAACAGAACTGGCATTTCCCAGCCCACCGTAATCACAGGCCGCAGTTGGTAAAATTGCTGCTCTAGGTCAGCAAGGGCAACATCAGAGGTCTGCCATACCTGTTGATACACCCGCCAACTGGTTTGAAAATACTCCCGCAGGCCATTACAGAGGACTCCGTCAAAGTCTAGAGCCAGCAGACTCGGCAAGACATCCATACCTTCGGATCAAAAAGGAACTGGGGCGGGAGGATTCGAACCCCCGAATGGCGGGACCAAAACCCGCTGCCTTACCGCTTGGCGACACCCCATTGCATCGCTTAGTTAGCATAGCAAGTTTGGCGCAATTTGTTCAAGCGATCGCTCCACTTTTCTCAGGCCGCCCTAAATACTGTAGTAGAGCGGAAACGACTTTGCTTCCTTCAGTTTAATAAACACCTGCTGCTGTGGCTCTAGGGTGAGATCATCAAATCGCTCTCGCGATAAGTGCGCCATTAACTCCTGCCCATCGTCTAGGCGTAATTCCACTTGAATTTCCCAGCCCAGATGAATAATGCGACTAATGCGCGCAGGCACGGTGTTGCCATTGGGGCGAGTTTCAATGAGAATGTCGCGGGGGCGCAGAAAAATATCGCAGTGCGGCGCACTATTGTCACTTTGCTCAAAGATGCGGGAGGTGCTGCGCAGAACATTCACCGGCCCAATAAAGCTCATGACAAAGGGACTCGCAGGGTGATCATAAATCTCAGCCGGCGTGCCTACCTGCTCCACTTGGCCTTTGTTCATCACCACAATCTGATCGGCAACCTCCATCGCCTCTTCTTGGTCGTGGGTGACAAATACCGTGGTGACATGGACATCATCGTGGAGGTGGCGCAACCATGCCCGTAGTTCTTTGCGAACCTTGGCATCGAGGGCACCAAAGGGTTCATCCAGCAACAGGACTTTGGGTTCTACTGCTAACGCCCGCGCTAAGGCCACCCGCTGCCGCTGCCCACCGGATAGCTGGGAGGGATAGCGATCGCCCAACCCAGCAAGCTGAACGAGATCCAGTAGCTCCTCAACCCGAGCTTTGATTTTAGCAGCAGGCACTTTGCGCAGCTCAAGGCCAAAGGCGACATTTTGGCGCACGGTCATGTGCTTAAACAGGGCATAGTGCTGAAATACAAAACCAATGTTGCGCTCCTGCACACTCTGGTAGGTGGCATCTTTGCCGGTGAGGAGAATACGTCCTGTATCCGGCATTTCTAAGCCAGCAATGAGCCGTAGCAGTGTTGACTTGCCGGAGCCTGAAGGCCCAAGTAAGGCCACCAGTGAACCGCTGGCAATTTCTAGATCCACCTGTTTGACCGCTTGAAAGGTACCAAACGACTTGGAAACATTGTCAATGGTGATGCCCATCGCTGTCCTGCTGCTAGCTATACTCTAGTTTCTCTATAAGATTACCGTAGTTTTTATACGATAGCGTCCTCGGTACCCTCAATTTGCCTGACGACCGTTAAAAGACTGGTTGAGGCGTGGCTGTGGCCAAGAGACAATGTCGCCCTAGCGAGTTGTGCCCCCAGCATTTGGGTTGGGGAGTATGTCAAGCAAACTGATTGAGTCCTGCTGACCTAGCAGCTCGAAAATTTTACGTCAAGACCCCCTGACCTAGGAAACATTTGTTATTATGAGCAGTAGTTCCCTAGAGCAAAAATAAGAATGGTTCAGTATTACAGACTACAGTTTGTTAATTCTGGCTGTTAACTCTGAATGCACTGCTAGGGTATCTTCCGCCAAACGAGGATGTTATGGTTCAATCCCTTCAATACTCCATCGAGCTAGTTCAAGACGAAGCCCGTCAACTGGTGGCCAAGGGAGTGGTCAGTCGGCAGCAGCCTATCTACACCCTCTGCCAGTACGTGCCAGTTCGGGAGTGGCCTCTGATTGAGGCGGAGCTAGAGCGTTGCGACTTTATGCTGCGAGATCGCATCGGTGATCTGATTGGTCGTGAGTGCTGGGATAACGATTAAACTTTGGTAACCTMCCCCGCCGCGTCGGGGGGTAGGCAATTCCACAAAACTAGGCCAACTGTTGTCTAGAGCGAACCTAGGGTTAGGGTGCAGGCGAGTTTTGTTCCTGCTGCAGATCGTGGCGAATAGCCCTCAAGGTTTCGATTAAAAGCTTAATATCAGCTTCTATGGCCTTAGCCTGAGCAGAGCTGGTCGGTTGGGGCGTAGAGGCTGCTGTTTGTTGGGTTACAAATGACTCAATTAACCTGCGAGCTTCTGCTTCAGTAACTCGACCCTTTTCAGCCCAAAGACTGGCCAGTTGGCGAAGATCGAGGCGCAGTTGGGCAAGATTTTCTTGGCGCTTGCCTTCGTCTTGGAGCGACTCAACAGCAGCGGTGACTGCCCCAATACCAGCATAATAGACTTGCTGTAGTAGTTCTAAGGGATTGCGATCCATGGTGTTGTGAGACATCTCCCAAAAAGGGGCATATGAAAGTATCTTCCTGACACTGTAAGGGAAGATTGCTCTGAGGATCAAGCCTGCGGATAGCGACTGCGGTAAAGGTGAACAATTTTGTCAATGACATCGGCAATACTCAAGTTGTCGGTACACACTTCGATGGCATCCGCTGCTTTGCGAAAGGGCGCACAGGCACGCTGCTGATCAGCGGTGTCCCGCTCAATTATTTGCTGTAGCAAGTCTTCGTAGGTGATCTCCTGTTGTCCCTGCTCCTGTAGTTCGTGCCAGCGACGCTTTGCCCGTTCCTGGGAGGAAGCAGTGAGGAAAATTTTCACGCCTGCCTCCGGAAAGACATGGGTGCCAATATCCCGTCCTTCGGCAGCTACCCCCCCCTGAGCGCCCATCTGCCGCTGTTGCTGTACCATCAGGCGGCGGACTCCTGGCAGGGCAGCCACCTGTGAGACCCGCTGGGTGACCTCAAGGGAGCGAATGGCTGCTGTGATGTCTTGGTCATTGAGCCATACTTGGGACGGTTGATTGGGATCGCGGCTGTCTAAGCGAATCCGACACTGGGCAACTGCTTCAACAACGGCCACTTCATCCGTGAGATCAATGTGATGCTGCAAACACCACCATGTGGCAGCACGGTACATTGCACCCGTATCTAGATATTGCAGTCCTAAGGCATGGGCCGCTTGCCGAGTGACGGTGGATTTGCCTGCACCAGCGGGGCCGTCAATGGCTAAAATCCCAAGGCGACGGTCTAACAAACAGTTATCAATAAGCCGGGTGTTGCCTACCCAAGCGGCGATCGCCAGCAAGCCAACGGTATCCACCTGCTCTAAAGGCACCAGCGTATCTGGGTGCACCAGTTCGGCATAGTCCAGACGCAGATCAGGAAACTGTTGCAAATGAGTCGTCACCTGCTGTCGCAGAATAGCCGCCGTAACACAGCCGTTGCGAAACGCCTGAGTTGCTAGTTGTAAGGCTTGGCTCAGAGCCAATGCTGTGGCGCGTTCTCTCTCACTGAGGTACTGATTCCGAGAACTGAGGGCGAGGCCATCGCTATCGCGCACAATTGGGCAGGCAATAATTTCCACAGCAAGGTTCAAGTCAGCGACACAGCGGCGGATGATGGCCAATTGCTGGGCATCCTTTTGGCCAAAGTAGGCGCGATCGGGTTGGATAATATGCAATAGCTTCAGAATAACTGTGGCAACGCCGCGAAAATGGCTAGGGCGAGAACGACCACACAAGCCGGTGGTTAACTCTCTTGGGGGGTCAACGGTTGTCAATCCGTCCAAGCCATGGGGGTAGAGTTCATGAACACTAGGGGTAAACACAATATCCACACCCAAGTCACGGCAGAGTTGCAGATCCGCTGTCAGTGACCGCGGGTAGCGCTCTAGGTCTTCGTGGGGGGCAAACTGAAGTGGGTTGATAAAGATACTCACAACTACCACATCACAGTCTTGGCGTGCCCGCTCAATGAGGGATTGATGCCCACGGTGCAGTGCCCCCATGGTTGGCACAAAGCCAATGGTTCTGGGAGGAGTCAGATGGCTCAGTGCTGTTTGCAAGCCAACAATCGTGTTCACATGATGAAAGGTACCCATAGGTTCATCACTGGTTCACAGCAGGCGATCGCCAAAACATTCTCCATCCTAGTCCAGATTGGTCACGCTAATCATTTGACTAAAATTGCTGTCAGAAACAAATCTCTTTCTGTTGCGGAACGGCTTGAGCTACACTAGGGGGTAACAGTGCTGAATTCGTATCTAGCCTATGCCTACTGTCTTACCGCAAGAGCGCCAATCACAGCAGGTGATTCGCAAGCACTACCCCAATTACAAAATCATTGTTCTTAACGATGACTTCAATACGTTTCAACACGTAGCAGCTTGCCTAATGAAGTACATCCCCAACATGACGAGCGATCGCGCTTGGGAGTTAACCAACCAAGTTCACTACGATGGCCAAGCAATTGTTTGGGTTGGGCCGCAAGAGCAGGCGGAACTCTACCATGAGCAGTTGTTGCGGGCTGGGTTGACCATGGCTCCCCTAGAGCCGGAGTAACATAACGATTATGATGGGTGAACTGGATTATTAGTCCCATTAGAAACTCTAAAGCCATTAACCTTTTTTAATATGTCAGGATAATAGGTAGTTTCAGAGGTTGAGGAACTGCCTATGATCGCCACTACAGCTAAGCGTCCGGCGCGATTGACGCTTCAGGTGTTGGACATCGCCGCTGACACAACAGCCATTCGCTGTCTAGACTGGGATCGCGATCGCTTTGATATTGAGTTCGCCCTTGAAAATGGCACGACCTACAATTCTTTTTTGATTCAGGGGCAGGAGATTGCCCTTGTGGATACTTCCCATGCCAAGTTTGGCGATCGCTACCTTGAGCAACTGTGGCAATTGGTGAACCCTAGGGATCTAACCTATCTCATCGTTAGCCACACCGAGCCGGATCACAGTGGCCTCGTCAAGGCGGTCTTAGCTAAAGCGCCCCACGTCACCGTTGTGGCCTCTAAGGTGGCGCTGCAATTTCTGGCGGATCTCATTCATCAACCCTTTAGCCAACGGCAAGTCAAAAATGGCGATCGCCTTGATCTGGGCAACGGGCACGTCTTGGAATTTGTCATGGCACCAAACCTCCACTGGCCGGATACTATCCTCACCTTTGACCACGGCACCCAAACTCTGTTTACCTGTGACGTATTTGGTGCCCACTACTGCAATGATGACCCCTACGATAGTGAACCGGAATTGCTGGCGCCGGACTTCAAGTTTTACTACGACTGCCTTATGGGGCCGAATGCCCGCTCGGTTCTGTCAGCCTTTAAGCGCTTGGAACCCCTACCAGCGATTCAGCAAGTGGCAACGGGGCACGGTCCATTTCTCAAACATCATGTCTCCCGCTGGTTAGAGAATTACCGCACGTGGAGCCAAGAGCAGGCCAAGGCAGCCACCACTGTCGCCATTTTCTATGCAGGGGGGTACGGTTATGCCAATGCCCTAGTAGAGGCCATTGAGCGCGGTGCCGCCAAAACCGGTGTGGTGGTGGAAACCATGGATGTGTTAACGGTAGAACCCCAAGATGTGCGAGAACTTGCCGAGATTGCTGCTGGGATGATTATCGGCACCCCCCCCACCACGGCTGTTGCCAAAACCGCACTGAGTACAATTCGTGCCGCAGCCCATGCCAAGCAAGCCATTGGCGTGTTCGAGAGTGGGGTGCCTGATGCCGAGCCAGCCTATCCACTCCTTAACCAGTTCCGGGATGCGGGGTTGACCCCAGCATTTCCCGTGATTCGCGTCAGCGCTGCCCCCACCGATGCCCTGCTGCAGGAAGCCGAAGAAGCCGGAACGGATATGGGGCAATGGCTACTGCGCGATCGCACCGTTAAGCAAATGAAAGCCCTTGACACCGACCTAGACAAAGCCTTGGGGCGCCTTAGCGGTGGCCTGTACATTATCACCGCCCAAAAGGGCCCCATCAACAGTGCCATGCTGGCCTCATGGGTATCCCAAGCCAGTACCGAACCCTTGGGCGTTTCCATCGCTGTCGCCAAGGATCGCGCCATTGAGTCGTTCCTGCATGTGGGGGATACCTTTGTGCTCAATGTTCTTGAAGACGAGAACTACCAGCCCTTGATGCGGCATTTCCTCAAACGCTTTCCCCCCGGCGCCGATCGCTTTGCCCACATCAAAACCTACGCTGCCGCTAACGGCAGTCCCATTTTGGCAGATGCCCTTGCTTACCTCGAATGTACTGTGGCGAGTCGGTTAGATGCCCACGATCACTGGATTGTCTATAGCACCGTGGATAGTGGGCGGGTCTCGAAGCCCGATGGCCTCACGGCGGTTCACCATCGCAAGGTGGGGAATCACTACTAGGGCGTCTTAAGCTCTGACTCAACCTCAGGATTTTTTCTGCTTAGGCCATGATTGGCTGCTGTGCCAGTCCACGCCGAGGATAACCTTGCTGCTCTTAGGAGAGTGTCTGATGCTAACCGAAACTCGACCCCGCGATGTCCAGGTGGCAGAACTTGTGCCACGGGTGCTGGTGTTGCGATCGCGAACATGGGAGCGGCTCAAATTTGAAGTGGAGTACGGTCGTCAGCAGGGAACCACCTCCAACTCCTATCTGCTCAAGGCGGCGCAGCCCACCCTTTTGGATCCGCCGGGTGAATCCTTTAGTCAGTTATACCTCAAGGAGCTGGCACAGCAAATTGATCTGCGCCAACTGCGCTATCTGATTCTCAGCCACGTCAACTCCAATCGCTTAGTGACGGTGAAGGCATTGCTCGAGCGTGCGCCCCAGATGACGTTGGTCTGCTCCAAAGCAGGCGCTGTGACCCTACGAGCCGCCCTTGGCGATCAACTACAGCTTTGGATTCCCCGTAGTGATACGCCCCTCGATGTGGGGGACGGGTGGCAACTGGAGTTTATCGCCGCCGCCACTCCCCGCTGGCCCGATGGCCTGATTACCGTTGACCGCCAGCATCACATTGTCTTTACCGACAAGCTCTTTGGCGCCCATGTGTGCAGCGATAGCCTTTACGATGAACAGTGGAAAAAACTCGATGAAGACCGCGCCTACTATTTTGAGTGCCTGCACGCAGCCCAACCTCGCCAAGTAGAAAGTATTCTGGATCGGATCGCGGAACTCACGCCACCGCCACACCTCTACGCACCAGCCCATGGCCCGATAGTCAAGTTTAGCCGTAGTCGCCTCTTTCAGGACTACCGCGACTGGTGCCATGCCCAAACAGAGCAGGAAACAACGGTGGCACTCTTTTATGCCTCTGCCTACGGCAATACCGCCATTTTAGCCAATGCCATTGCCCAAGGCTTAACCGCAGCGGGGGTACAGGTGGCTGCCATTAACTGTGAGACGACACCACCTGCGGAAATGCAAGCCCTGATCCACAGTAGCGATGGCTTTATTGTTGGCTCACCCACCCTTGGCGGGCATATGCCCACGCAGGTGCAAACAGCCCTAGGCTTTATTCTGGCCGAAGGCAATAAAACCAAGTTAGCGGGAGTCTTTGGCTCCTATGGCTGGAGTGGGGAAGCGATTGATGATATTGAGCAAAAGCTCTTGGATGCTGGCTATACCCTTGGCTTTGAAACCCTACGGGTGAAGTTTACCCCCACCGCAGCAGATCTCGAAAAGTGCCAAGCGGCGGCTCAGGAGTTTGCCCAAGCCCTGAAAAAACTACGGAAATCCCGCACCGTCCTTCAGCCCAGCCTTGTAGAAGCACAGGTGAATCGCACGGCACAGGCAGTGAATCGGGTGGTTGGTTCTTTGTGTATTCTCACGACGTTGCCGGAGGGTTGCACCTACATGACCCAAGCGGCGGCCATTCTGGTGTCGTCGGTCTCCCAAGCCTCTTTTAACCCCCCCGGCGTAACGGTGTCCCTGCCGCAGCAGTGGGCAGACAGTCTCTGCCTTGTGGGCGATCGCTTTGTTTTGAATATTCTCAAGGAAGGGAGTCCCCTTGTCCGCCAGTTCCAGCAGGCGCAACGGCTGGGGGAACAGCAACTGGCCACCTTAGGCTTGAAAAGTGCTAGCAGTGGTGCCCCCATTCTACTGGATGCCCTCGCCTACATTGAATGCACCGTCGAATCCCGCATGAAGTGTGGCGATCACTGGCTCATCTACGCTGTTGTCGATAGTGGGGAACTGCTGCAAACAACTGGCCTGACCGCTATTCAGCACCGTAAAACCAGTTAGGTGCTGGGGGCTTTGCCGTAGAGGCGATCAAGGGTACGAAAATCCTTTTCTGCTTCCTGCCAGAGGCTACGATTGTCGGGATCTGCTTTTAAGGCGCGGTGTAGATAGTCCCGGGCAGTTTGGGGTTGGCGATCGCGAATGAGTTGCCGTGCCCAGCACTGATAGGTGACCGCTTGCCACTGCCGTACTTCCGCATCTTGCGGTAAACGGCTTGCTAACCCCTCCACTAGGGTCAGCGCACGACCATAACAGCGGTACTTCAGAAATTCCTGTAGTTGGCGATAGCTGGCGTGCTTGAGCTCTATTTCAAAGGCAGTGATTGGTGATGCTGGCGCTGGTTCTGGGGCAGTGGCTTTCGGAGCTGGCTGAAAGGTGGGCAGCACGCGTGTGAGTTTCTCGTAAGCTTGTTGGAGCAGAATAAACTTATCGTGGGCAGAGCGATCGCCCGGATTAACATCGGGATGATAGCGGCGTGCCAATCGCCTGTAGGCAGACTTCACCTGTGCTAAGGAGGCTCCTTCTGGGAGGTCCAGCACCCGATAGCAGTCTGCTAAATTCATTGGAACCCACGGCACAACCCAACCTTTTAAGCATTGTGCAATGTTTAGATTGCCCCTGCAAGTAGCAGATGAACCTAGAAAGTCCGGCAGTTTTTTTGAGCTTCACCCAGCCTTCAATTCAGGCTTGAACAGCCCACAACCGCGAGGTTGCTAGTCGCTCTAGCCACTGCTCGTAAAATTCACGGTTAGCTGCCTGCTCAGCAGGGTGGCGGGTCGTCCATGGATAGGGCGCTAGGGCAGTGATCGCAGCAGTGGTGACGCAAAACATTGACTTTTGGAACGTTTGGCAGATTTTAACCCGCAGATCGTCTTCACCGCGTCCTTGATGACGGTAAAACTCGTGCAGGTACGGGGGCAAATAGTGGCGCATATCCTGCATGAGCAGCGTGGGCGGAATCCCCGCAGCACCGGTGGGAATGGGATCCGCAAAGAGGGCACCATAGCTAAACTCCCCTTGATCGCGGGAGATTTGCTGCGCTTGGGCATTAAAGGAAACAAGGCCAAAGAAGGGGGTGCCCCGCAGAAATACAGCTTCGACGTAGGGAATGGCCGTATCGGGCAAAAAGGTGAGTTCGGCACTGGCGGGGACAATATCGTAGCTGTTACCGCGGATTTGTACACGATAGGTGATGGGACGAGCGGCATCAGCAATGAGTCCTGAGCGAATGTGATCCACGACATCGGGAATGGTGCGAATCTCTCCGGCATCGTAGCGATCGCTCAGGGTGAGGAAAATCGGATACATGACGCTCCAAAATTGGCCAAGGCCGCTGTAGTAACAGAGCATTCGTACCGTTTCCAGTAAAAACTCAGGAAACAGCCCATTGACCAATTGCATCAAGGGGTTGCCCCGTAACTTAGCCGCGATGGCTTTAGTAGCCAGTTGCCGAAATTCCGCCGAGTCTAAAAAGGCATCTAGGCCACCGCCGCCGTGCCACATCATAGCTCGCATACAGTACTCGGCATACTCGTAGTTAATGCGGTCATGCCACCAATGTCGCAGGAGCTTGGGGAGCGTGATCTCGCCATTGAAGTACTTAAAAAAGGGAAACAGCACTAAAAATTGCCGCTCACTAATATCACAGAGAGTTTCGGCGTAAGCCTTGAGCACAATGCCATAGCTTTTGAGAATTCCCACCACTTCCATCACGTGGGTGGGGCTATCCGGCAGCAGGGCTTGGTTGTTGAGCAGTCGTTCAATGATCGCAGCGCGGAGTTCAGTAGCACGGGCACCAGTGACAGCGGTCAAGGGAGTCATAGCGGCATTAGGGTGGCAACAGTAGGGGTGAGCAGGCTAACGGTGGATTCACTCCAGTGGATGAGCCAGTTGGGCACAATCCCTAGGATCAAGATTAGCGCGGCCAAAACGAGTCCTGGCAGGCGATCGCCCCACGCAACGGGGGGGAGTTCCGTTAGGTCGTTGGACAGGCGGCCAAAAAAGACGCGGTTCACTAACAGCAGGAAATAGACAGCGGTCAAGCCGGTGCCCACAAGACACAGTAAGGTTTGCACCGGAAACGTGAGAAAGCTACTGCGAAAGATGAGAAACTCTGCGACAAAGCCCACCATTCCTGGAATACCACCACTGGCCATCACCCCCACAATCATCAGGCTGCCAATGAGGGGCAAGCCCCGCTCTGGGTTCAGCAGTCCCCGCAGGGTTTCAATGTTGCGGCTGCCGGTTTTTTCATAGACCACCCCCACCAGCAGAAAGAGGAGGGCAGAAATGAGGCCATGGCTAACCATTTGGGCAATGGCCGCCAAAATGCTGAGGGGAGTGGCGGTAGCGGTTGCTAAAAGGACAAATCCCATGTGGCCGATGGAACTGTAGGCCACCATTTTTTTCATGTCGGTTTGGGCGATCGCCATCAGTGAGCCGTACAGGACACTCACCACCGCCCACGTGGCCAGAACGGGCGCGACAACTTGCCATGCGTGGGGGAACAGTTGCACCCCAAAGCGCACCAGACCATAGGTGCCCAACTTTAAGAGCMCCCCCGCCAAAAGCACAGAAATTGGGGTTGACGCTTCAACGTGGGCATCGGGTAGCCACGTGTGAAAGGGCACCAGCGGAATTTTGATGCCAAACCCCACCAAAATCAAGCCGAGGAGAATCAATTGCGAGGTCAGGGGCAACAGCGTCGAACGCTGAGGATCGAAGTCAAAGGAGCTGGCTCCAGCCAACCAGACTAACCCCAAAAAGCCTGCTAGGAGCAGAACTCCGGAAATTGCGGTGTAGATTAAGAACTTTGTTGCGGCATAGCTACGGCGTGCCCCCCCCCAAATTGCAATCAGCAAATATAGAGGAATTAATTCCAGTTCGTAAAACAGGAAAAACAGAAGCAGATTATCGGCCAAGAAAGCCCCATTGACCCCCGCATTCAGCAAAAGAACAAGGGGATAGTACAGGCGAGGGCGCGGTAGATTGACCGAGGTTGCCCACAGGGCAATCAGGGTTAAGAAGTTATTCAGCACCACTAAGGGCAAGGATAGACCATCCACACTCAGGCGGTAACTTAACCCTAGGGTGTCTAACCACGGTAAGGCCTCTGTCAGCTGGGGAGCGGCATTACTGGGGTCAAAGAGGCGGGCAATGGCGAGGCTTACCACAAGGGCGATCGCCATCACCACGGCGGCTAAACTGCGATAGGTGCGACCCCCACTGGTTTGCGGGAGCAAACTGAGCGCTAGGGCACCGAGCAACGGCACCAGCAACACAATGCTCAATAGGGGCATTACAGGAGTAGCCATGCGATCGCCCCTCCGAGAATTGCCACCCCAACAAAGACCAGTAGGAGATAGGCTTGGGACTGCCCCGTTGCGCTGTACTTCAGCAGTTCCCCACCCACCAACGAAGCCATACCCGTTGTATTGACAATGCGATCCACAATGTGGCGATCCACCCAAGCGCTGCACTGCGAGAGCGATCGCACTGCCCAGATCACCGTATAGCGATAGAGTTCTTCAATGTAGAAGTCATAGGCCAGCAGATCCTGCACAAAACGCAGGGGCACCTTGATCGGACGAGTCCAACTGCGCTTCAGGGTAACAAAGCCCCCCAGCAGCACCCCAAAGAGTCCGGAGGTGACTAAAAGCGCCACAATGGTCCAATTAATGGTAGTAGGCAGCAATTGCACCCGCTGTAGGATGATGGGCACCAGCAAATTCAAGATTGAAAGAGTGACCATCGGAACCGCCAGTGGCCAAGGCACTTCCGGCGCACGGCGGGTTTTGGGCTGGGCAGCGCCTAAAAACACGAGCCGAAACACCCGCGTTAGGTTCACTGCCGTCAAAATATTGACCACCAAAATCAAAACAACTAGGGCAGGCATCGTTGACCAATAGTGGTTGATGCCGCGATAGAACGACCAGAACGCCCCCAAGGGTAACAGGCCAATAAGAGATAAGCCACCGATGACAAAGGCAGAACTGGTGGCTGGCATCCGCCCGCCTAGCCCCCCCAACTCGGTGAGATCTTGGCAATTCGTGGTCATAATGACACTGCCAATACTCATAAACAGCAAGGCTTTGGCAATGGCATGGGTGAGGAGTACAAAGAGGGCAAAATCTGTCCAGTTGGTGCCCACGCCAATAAAGACGAGACCTAAATACACACTTGTCGAGTGGGAGAGGGCGCGCTTAATATCAATCTGGGCGATCGCCACCAACGACTCACTAATGGCGGTTACTGCCCCAATTAGGATCAGAGCCGCATTGGCTCCTGGGCAGATAACGAGGATAGGTTGTAGCTTAATAAGGATATAGGCACCCGCTGCAACCACCACCGAGTTGCGCATAATTGACGCCGGGTTTGGCCCTTCCATGGCCTCATCTAACCACAGGTGTAACGGCACTTGGGCACATTTACCCGTGGGGCCAGCAATTAAGGCTAACCCCAGCAACACTCCCCAGCCTTCGGGGAGGTGAGCGGTTTCTGCCCAGTCGTAAAGCGCAGGGAAGTCATAACTCCCCGCCAAACTGCCCACCGCCACCACCCCCATCAGCAGAAGAATATCCCCCACCCGTTTTGTCAAAAAAGCATCCCGTGCCGCCTTCACCACCAGTGGCTGCGCATACCAAAAACCAATCAGCAAATAGGTAGAGAGGGTTAATACCTCCAGTAGGCCATAGCTCAACAGCAAGGAGTCACTGAGGGCAATACCACTCAATGCCGCCTCAAAAAAACCCATCAAGGCAAAGAATCGCGCCAGTCCCCAGTCCTTTTCGAGATAACCAAGGGCAAAGATCTGCGCCAGAATACTCAGGCCAGTCACCAACTCCATGGCACTGGTCGTGACGCTATTAATAAGTAGAGAAAAGGATAAATCCAGCCCCGGCGCTTGCAGCCAATGCCACACAATGGTCGCAGTAGCACCATTGCGAGTGTGTTGCAGCAACAAAAACCCATGCACAAAGGCAGCAAGAGTCATTAATAGATTAAAGTAGGCGGCAGGGCGAGGCCCGGTGCGCCGCACATAGCCCGTTGCCCACGGTAGGGTCAGGGTTGCGCCCACTAGGCCATAGCAGGGCACCCACCAACTGGTTTCTAAAAGTGAACTTGGCATGGCAACAATGACCCTTGCAGTTTTGTGAACATCTGGGCAGAAGCATCCTTAAGTATAACTTGTGGTTAAGGTGTAAGATGTTGCCTGTAGGATGCGTCCTCTTGCACCATGAGCTTGCTACAGGTTTGCGATGTCTATGCGGGCTATATTCCCGATGTGGATATTCTGCGGGGTGTTAGCATCCGCCTCGAAGCCGGAGAACTGATTGCCCTTATTGGCCCCAACGGTGCGGGTAAGTCCACGTTGGCCAAAACCATTGCTGGGCTGCTTACCCCTCGCCGCGGCACTATTACCCTAGAGGGGGAAGACATTACTTACCTGCGACCTAACCAAGTGGTAAAAAAAGGCATCGGCTATGTGCCACAAATTGCCAATGTGTTCCGCAGCCTCACGGTTGAGGAAAACTTAGACATGGGCGCATTCATTACGTCTGGCAACATCACAGCCCTGAAGCAGCGGGTGTATGATACGTTTCCCCGCCTTTGGGAGCGCCGTCAGCAGCGGGCGGGCACGCTCTCAGGGGGAGAGCGGCAAATGCTGGCGATGGGGCGAGCCATGATGCTCAACCCGCGTATTCTGGTTCTGGATGAACCTTCGGCGGCTCTCTCCCCAGCTCTGGTGAGTGATGTGTTTGCCAAAATCAAGGAGATTAATGCCCAAGGAACCGCCATTATCCTTGTGGAGCAAAATGCCCGTAAGGCATTAGCCATGAGCGATCGCGGCTACGTTCTTGAAATGGGCAAAGATCGCTATGAAGGCTTAGGGACGGATCTCCTTAATGACCCGAAGGTGGGGGAACTCTACCTTGGGATTACGCGGGCGCAGGCCTAACTTCCAGAGCTGAAAATCGCTGTTTCCAAGGCAGTCAAACTCTTTTCTAGGTCATCGTTGACAATTTGGACATCAAATTCTGAAGCAGCGGCAATTTCGGTTTCTGCTTGCGCCAGCCGCCGGGCGATCGCCGCTGCCGTATCTTGGCCACGGCTGTACAAGCGACGTTCCAGTTCAGCCATAGACGGCGGCAAAATAAAGATGTGCCGTGCTTGCGGGTAAGATTGGCGGACTTGGCGCGCCCCTTGCAGTTCAATTTCCAGAATCACGGTTTTGCCCTGCTCAATGAGCCGTACAAGCGGTTCCCTTGGGGTGCCGTAGTAATGGCCGGCAAACTCTGCCCACTCCAGTAATTCGCCAGCCTGAAGCATGGCTTGAAAGTCTGGCACGGAGACAAAGTAATAATCTACGCCATTGGTTTCCGTTGGCCGGGGGGGGCGCGTCGTGGCGGAAATCGATACGGCTAGCGCGGGATGACGTTGCCGCAATTGCCGCAGCAGCGTCCCTTTCCCAACCCCGCTAGGGCCAGTAATGACAATCAGTTGTCCGGGTTGGGGCACGCTAAGGGTCATAGGTCAACACATCCGAAACGTTTTCATCCTACTCTGTTGCTGGGGGATTTATCATTGAGAGCAGCGTGGTTGAGGATCCGGTGTGAAGATTCACGTGCCGAGCGACAGTGATAGTGCCCGCATTGAAATGCTGCCCCTCATTGATGTGGTCTTTTGCATTCTGACATTTTTTATTTTGGCAGCCGTGAGCTTGACGCGGCAGCAGGCGATTACCCTGAACTTGCCCCAAGCCAGCACCAGTCAAGCCCAATCCCAGAAAATGCTGGTGGTGAGCATCGATCCGGCAGGGCAGCTTTACGTGGACAAAGACCTAGTAAACCGCACTGAACTGTTTGAAAAGCTGGGCACTTACCTAAAAACTAATCCTGACGGTGTGGTTATTTTGCGCGCCTCCCAAGTGGTGAGCTATAACGAGGTGATCCAAGTGCTCGATCTCCTCCGCTCCGTTGGCGGTAATCGTGTTGCCCTTGCCACCCAACCGGTGGAGCGACCCATCCTAGGCAGCGATCCAGCTCCTATCGAGAGTTTGCCACAGGGAACGCCGAATGCCAGCCCTAACCCAACGGCCAACTGAGGAGTCTTTGCGGTGGAGTCCCTAGCGAGCTTTCCTACGCCGCCGCCAGAGTTTCGCTCTGGGTTTGTGGCCTTGGTGGGGCGACCCAATGTGGGGAAGTCCACGCTGTTTAATCGGTTACTGGGGCAGAAGGTGGCTATTACCTCCCCTGTGGCTCAAACCACGCGCAATCGGCTGCGGGGCATTCTCACCACGCCTACGGCGCAATTTATTTTTGTGGACACCCCCGGCATCCATAAACCCCACCACCGTTTGGGAGAGGTGCTGGTTCAGAATGCGAAGGGAATACTGAATCGGGTGGATGCTGTTGTGTGTGTTGTGGATGGCACTGCGCCACCCGGCACGGGCGATCGCTATGTGGCACAACTGCTAACGACCGCCAAAAGCAGCGTCCTCATGGTCGTGAATAAGATTGATCAGGTGTCTGCCAAGGATCGTGCCGCGCGCCTCCAAGCTTACCAAGCTTTGGGGGGATGGCCTGTCTATGGCTGCTCTGCCATGACGGGAGAGGGGGTTGAACGCTTGCAGGGGGCGATCGCCCATCTTTTGCCCCTTGGCCCCTACTACTATCCACCAGAGATGGTCACCGATCAGCCGGAGCGGTTTATTATGGCGGAACTCATTCGCGAGCAAATTTTGCACCACACCCGCGAAGAAGTCCCCCATTCCGTCGCAGTCACTATCGAGCACGTGCAGCAGCAGGGCAACATCACCCGGGTCAATGCGGCCATTTATGTCGAGCGTCCTAGCCAAAAAGCCATTCTCATTGGCAAAGGGGGGCAACTGCTCAAGCAAATGGGAACCGCTGCCCGGCAGGAAATTGAAACCCTCATTGGTGGCAACCTCTACCTAGAGTTGTTTATAAAAGTGCGCCCCCGCTGGCGGCAGGATCGCTCGCGTTTGGCAGAATTAGGGTATCGTCTGGACAACGATTAAGCCTATGGGAACAACAGAGGTGTTGCGGGTTGGTGTGGCTGGCCCTGTTGGGTCAGGGAAAACCGCGTTGGTCGATCGTCTCTGCAAACATCTGCGCGATCGCTATCGCCTTGCTGTAGTTACCAATGATATTTATACCCAGGAAGATGCCCAATTTTTGGTGCGCTCCCAAGCCTTGCCCCCGGAGCGCATCTTGGGGGTGGAAACCGGGGGCTGCC
The DNA here is from genome assembly GCF_022698185.1 of Synechococcus sp. PCC 6717. NCBI lineage: Bacteria > Bacillati > Cyanobacteriota > Cyanophyceae > Synechococcales > Synechococcaceae > Synechococcus > Synechococcus sp. PCC 6717. The sequence continues at coordinate 27,259 of NZ_JAKLTV010000006.1, forward strand.
CCCACACCGCCATTCGCGAAGATGCCTCCCTCAATTTAGCGGCCATTCGCCAACTGGAAACGGCGCTGTATCCCCTTGATCTGATTTTTGTTGAGAGTGGGGGCGACAACTTGGCGGCTACCTTTAGCCCAGAGCTGGTGGATGTGACGCTCTACGTGATTGATGTGGCCGCTGGCGATAAAATTCCCCGCAAGGGGGGGCCCGGCATCACGAAGTCGGATCTGCTGGTGATTAACAAAATTGACCTTGCCCCCTACGTCGGCGCAGATTTAGCCGTGATGGAGCGAGATACAAAAAAAATGCGTGGCGATCGCCCCTACGTGATGACCAATCTGAAAGCAGGGATCGGGGTGGAGTCTATCATACGCTTTTTGTGTCAGTACCTCTAAGTTAATCATTAACTGTCACCCATGCGCCAACAGCATCAAAACGGCTCAGGGTTTCAGTAAAATGCCTGTTTGCTGCCCTTGCTGTGCCTCGGTGTGGGGCAAGTGGCGCAAGCGCAGGGGGAGCACTTGCACAGCACAGGCTTTGAGTTCCGGTTGGTGAGATTTCGGGCAGGCGGTGGGATGAGTCAGTTGATTGGCTTCCGCACTCTCAGCAAAGAGAAAACCCCAATGCATCGGTACAAATAGGGTGCCCGGACGAATCGAGCGGGTGATCATGATGGGTAGGCAAATAACCCCCCGGCGCGATCGCACCTCGACCCAATCGCCATCGTTTAGGTGCAGGTTTGCCGCATCCGTGGGGTGAATTTCTAAAAAAGGGTCTGGATGCATTTTTTGAATTTTGGCAATGCGCCCTGTGCGGGTTTGGGTGTGCCAGTGACCGTAAAGACGCCCTGTGGTCAAGGTAAAGGCATAGACCGCGTCCGTGGGTTCTGCGACACCGTGACTGTGCTCAACACAGAAGTGGGCACGGCCATCGGCGGTTGCAAACCGCCAGTCGGTGTAGAGTCGTTTGGGGGCACGCGCTTCATCATCACTACAGCCTGCCGGGCAAGGCCATTGCAGAGCACCTAAGCGCGCCAAGCGTTCATGGCTCAGCCCTGAGTGATCGCAGGGGCGACCCGCGGTGAGTTGCGCAAACTCGGCATAGACTGCGGCGGCATCCGCAAAGTCAAAAAGACGGCCATAGCCCAGTCGTCGCCCAACTTCTGCAAAAATTTCCCAGTCTGCCCGCGCCAGACCCGGCGGTGAACGAAAGGCACGCGCAAGGGTCACGCGCCGCTCTGAGTTGGTCATCACGCCGGTTTTCTCGCTCCACTGCGCTGCCGGTAAAATGAGGTGCGCATAGGCAGCGGTTTCGGTAGGGAAGTAGGCATCTTGATAGACGGTAAACGGCGACTTGAGGAAAGCGGCCTTGGCTCGCTCAAGGTGAGGAAAGCTGACCGCCGGATTGGTTGCCGCAATCCAAAACAGCCCGATTTCGCCGCGCTCTAGTCCTTCGACCATTTGCCACGCGGTGCGACCGGGGCGATCGCTAATTTGCCCCCGGGGCAACCCCCAAAAGTCTTCCACTTCCTGCCGATGGCGCGGATTGGTGACATGGCGATAGCCCGGTAACAGGTGGGAGAGTCCCCCCGCTTCGCGCCCCCCCATAGCGTTGGGTTGACCGGTCAAGGAAAACGGGCCACTACCCGGGCGGCCAATTTGCCCCGTGAGAAGGTGGAGATTAATCAGACAGCGCGCTTTAGCCGTGCCTTCCGCCGACTGATTGATTCCCATCGACCACAGCGACAGAACCGCTTGGGCATGTCCCCAGTAGCGGGCAGCTTGCTCTAGGTCGCTTTGGGCAATGCCGCAGCGATCGGCTACCCACTCCGGCGGGTAGCCCTCTAGGAGTTTGACGTAGTCGGCAAAGCCATGGGTACACTCTTCGATAAATTCAGCATCAAAGTGCCCCCACTTCAGCAGTAAATGGCCGATGCCGTGGCATAGATCAATGTCGGTGCCTGGGTGAATGGCAAGGTGCAGATTCGCCACCTCGGCGGTAGGGGTGCGGCGGGGATCCACCACAATTAACTTAACGTGGCGGTGGCGCTTATGGTGATTCCGCAGCCGGTTAAACACAATAGGGTGACACTCTGCCGTATTCGTGCCAATGAGAAAGGCGCAGTCGGTGGCCTCTAAATCGTCGTAGCAGCAGGGAGGACCATCGGCTCCAAAACTGCCCATGTAGGCAGAGACGGCGGAGGACATACACAGCCGTGAGTTAGCATCAAAGTTATTGGTGCCTAGGCAGCCTTTGATCAGCTTTTGGGCAACATAGTAGTCTTCGGTCTGGAATTGCCCAGAGCCGTACATGCAGATCGCGTCAGCCCCCTGTTCGCGCCGTACCCATTTCAGCCGCTGCACCAATCGTGTAATGGCCTCATCCCACGAGATGACCGTAAAGGGTTGATCCAGCCGCTCTCGCCACAGGGGATAGGCAAGGCGATCGCGCTCCATAGACTCCAAAATCGTTGCCCCTTTCACGCAGACCATGCCTTGGGACGAGGGATGCTGGCGATCGCCCCTGATCTTAAACGTCGTCCCTTGGGGCACCGCTTCGAGGCCACACCCCACGCCACAGTAAGGGCAAAGGGAGGCCACTGGCTCTGTGGGAGGACTCACCGGGCGATTCTTCTCCTGCACCTGAAGGTCAGCACAGGCGTAGTGACTCACCCCCTGCTCGGTGGTAACAATCAGCTGAGCAGTGGCATCGCCGTGAAACAGGAGTTGCTGCCCCGGAAAGAGCACCCGCTGCCATGACGGCTGGTTGGAAAGGGTAATCTGCTGTATTGCCGTGGTGCTATTGCGGTAGTAGCACAGGTAACGACTGGACTGTACCGCCAGCGAGCCAAGTTGGGGCCACTCCCTTGAGGTACTCATCCCTGATCTAGTGCCCAAAGCGCGTATATAAAAAGTCCACGACTTGATTGCGCAGATCGTAGTACTGCGGGTCTTCAAGGAGTTGCGATCGCCGCCGCGGTCGCGGAAACGGAATGTTAAGAATATCGCCGATATGGGCGGCTGGGCCGTTGGTCATCATGACCACGCGATCGGCTAAGTAGAGCGCTTCATCTATATCGTGGGTAATCATCAACACCGTTAGCTTGTGGGTACGCCAAATCTTCAGTAGCTCATCCTGTAGCTCTTCTTTGGTGATGGCATCGAGGGCACCAAAAGGCTCGTCTAAAATCAGCATTTCTGGGCGAATGGCCAGGGCACGGGCGATCGCCACCCGCTGTTTCATTCCCCCCGAGAGTTGACTAGGACGCTTATGGGCAGCAGCCGTCAGGCCAACCAGTTCGAGGTGCTCCGCCACAATTTGGCGACGGCGTTGGCGGGTCTTGTGGGGATAGACTGACTTCACGGCTAACTCAATATTTTGGTAAGCCGTCAGCCAAGGCAGCAAGGCATAGTTCTGAAAGACCATCATCCGATCCGGCCCTGGCTGGCGCACAGGCATCCCATTGAGGGAAATCTCGCCACAACTGGGAGCGGTGAAGCCCGCTACCATATTCAGCAGCGTGGTTTTACCACAGCCGGAGTGGCCAATGAGACAGACAAACTCACCCCTGTGCACCTCTAGGTGAATATCCTCGAGCACCACATGGGTACCATTGGCGGTGGGGKAGGCTTTKCTAACCCCATTAATCAGCAGATGATGGGTGGCGGTGAGCTGGGGGTCAAGGCGGTAGAGGGTTTCCATAGTATTGTGCGTGTGCATCCTAAAGAACAAGACTTAAACCGTGACTGGGGAAGAGGCTCCAGCCTCAGGGACAATCGTTTGAATATCGAGTGCACGGCGAATGGCGGCGGCTTCGATATAGGCGAGGGGATGGTCAGGGTCAAACACCACCCCATCAAAGAGGGCAAAGGGACGACGATCCGGCTCGTTATCGACAACCTTAAGTTCCCGAGCGGCTGCCCCAAAAAGATCGACCCGGCGCACCTGCTCAACGATCTCCAACCAGTTTTGGGGAAAGGGCGTGAGTTGCCAGCGGGCCAATTGGGTCATGATCCACAGCCCTTCTACCCGTCCGGGACAGGGGGAGCGATCCACATAAAACTGGTGAAAGCGGGGTTCAAAAGCGGCGGCAATGCCATCCCCCCAGTCTAGGGGGCTAACAAACCCAGAATGGGCATCTTCAGGCATACAGCCCACATAGGCTGGCTGGCATAGCAATTGGGCAATTTCAGGGCGGTGCTTGATGGTATCGCAGTATTCACAGGCTTCAATGAGAGCCTTGACGAGGGCTAAATGCTCGTGAGGATGCGCCTGTGCCCAATCTTGACGCACACCGAGCACTTTTTCAGGATGCCCCGGCCAAATATCGAGATCCGTGGCCACTACTACCCCAATGCCTTCGCGCACCGCATGGGAGTTCCACGGCTGCCCCACACAGAAGCCGCTGATATGCCCCATTCTCAGGTGATATACCATCTGAGGGGGCGGAATCACCAGTAACTCCACATCCTGATCCGGATCAATACCGGCGGCGGCCAACCAGTAGCGCAGCAGCAGGTTATGCATGGAAGCTGGATGGACAATGCCAAAGCGGAGGCGATTGCCCGTGCGGCGCAGGTAGGCACGCAGGTCTTCAGCCGTCCTAACCCCTTGCTCCCACAGGTGGCGACTAAACGTGATGGCATTACCGTTGCGGCTGAGTACCAGTGAGGTCATCAGAGGCTGGGAAGGCTGACCATTCAGACCAAGGGTAATGGCCAAGGGCATAGCCGCCAACATGTGCGCCCCATCTAAACGACCGTTCACCACCCCCGCTGCCAAGTCCTGCCAACTCTCTTCTCGGTGCAGCGTCACCGCTTCCAGACCATACTTAGCAAAGAAGCCGAGTTCCTTAGCCACCACCAGAGGAGCACAATCCATCAGGGGGATAAACCCAAGGGTCAGCACGCCACGGGTCGAGGTCGTCGCAGCACTCACCACCGCAGCGGGACGGCGTTTTTGCTGATTTAAGAACGAAATCATCTCATTGCGCAGACCATAGTAGCCGGGATGATTCAGTACATCATGGCGGTTGCGCGGACGAGCAAAGGGAATTTTTAAGATTTGGCCGATGTGGGCTTCCGGCCCATTAGTGAGCAGTACCACCCGATCCGAGAGCAGCAGTGCCTCATCGACATCGTGGGTCACCATAATACAGGTCGTTCCCGTGGCTTGACACACTTGCATCAACTCATCCTGAAGCGAGCCGCGCGTTAGCGCATCCAGCGCCCCAAAGGGTTCATCGAGCAGCAGCACTTGGGGTTGAATCGCCAACGCCCGGGCGATCGCCACCCGTTGCTTCATCCCCCCCGACAGTTGAGCGGGGTACTTATCCCGTGCAGAGCCAAGGTGTACCTGTTGAATGGCTTGTTCAACCCGCTCCCGCCGCTGCGCCCTACTCAGATCAGTGAGCACCGCCTCCACAGCCAGCGCCACATTCTGGTACACCGTCTTCCACGGCAGCAGAGAATAGTTTTGAAACACCACCATGCGATCCGGCCCCGGCTCCGTTACTTGCCGACCCGCCATCACCACCCCACCACTGGTGGCACGCTGAAACCCAGCAATAATGTTGAGGAGAGTGGACTTACCACAGCCGGAATGGCCGACTAGGGAGATAAACTCACCTTCTTCGATTTTGAGATGGATATTCTTCAGGGCAATGTAGCGATCGCCGCCACCCAGATCAAAGACCTGATCCACGTGGTCAATTTCAATGAAAGGCAAAGGTTTAGACATAGGTTTGAGTAAGGGTACGCTTAGGAATGAGCTTCGTCGCCGTGGCTGAGCAGCCGCCCCGCAAACGCCACAGAGCGATCCAGCACCAAACCAACGATACCGACATAGATCACGGCCACAATAATTTCACTGACAAGGGAACTGTTCCACGCATCCCAAATAAAGAAACCAATCCCCACGCCACCAATGAGCATCTCTGCTGCCACAATGGCCAACCATGACAGGCCAATGCCAATCCGCAGACCCGTGAACACGTAGGGCACCGTTGCTGGAACCAGAATGTTCAAAAAGTAATCCTTCCGGGAAAGTCGCAGTACCCGCGCCACATTTTTGTAATCCTTGGGGATTTGCTGCACGCCAACAATCGTATTGATAATGATCGGCCAAATCGCCGTAATAAAAATGACAAAAATGGCCGCCGGCTCATTGTCTCGCATGGCTGCCAGCGAAATCGGTAACCAAGCCAAGGGGGGAACCGGTCGGAGCACCTGCAAAATGGGATCTACCGCATCATAAAGCACCCGGCTAGCGCCAATGAGCATTCCCAACCCCACGCCAGCGATCGCTGCTAGAGAAAAACCAATCGCCACCCGCCGCAGGCTCGACAGAATCTGCCAACCTAAACCGACATCATTACCGCTGCCGGTGTAAAATGGATCAATGATTAACTCCCACGTATCCGCAATCACCTTCAGGGGAGTGGGCAATTTTAATAGACCCACCATACAAATCAATTGCCAGAGGGCTAAAAAACACACCACCCCCAAACTACCGAGGAGCACCTTGCGAAAGACTGGCAACCTTTGCACGTGTTTGAACCACCGTTGCCGCCGCGAAACTCTCAAAGAACTACTTGTCATGATGTGTATCCCTGTCGTTAATGTTTCACTAATTGTGACCAGCTACCTAGGGTTGGGCTAAACCTTCTTGAACGTCAAACTGCTCAGATAAGCTTGAGGATTCTGGGGATCAAAGGCCACCCCATTGAAGAATGTCTCCACCCCACGGGAAGTGGTTGTGGGAATCTCCGCTGCGGGTACTCCAAGCGCTTTTGCTGCCTCTCGCCACAGATCTTCGCGATTGACCGCCTTAATTAGGGCGGCTGTATCCGTATCAGCAGGTAGGTAGCCCCAGCGAATGTCTTCCGTGAGAAACCACAGATCGTGACTTTGATAAGGGTAGGRGGCAGAATCCCGCCAGTACTTTTGCATCAGGTTCGTATCCTCAAGGGTGCGACCATTGCCAAAGTTAAATTTGCCTAGCGATCGATCCAAAATGTCCTCCACCGGCACCTTAAACCACTCCCGCTTCGAGAGAATCTGCGCCATTTCTGGCTTGTTGCTATCTTGATCGCACCACTGCTGCGCCTCCATAACCGCCATTAAGAGCGCCTTGGCTGCTTTGGGATGTTGATCGACCCAGTCGGCTCGCAACGCAAAGGATTTTTCCGGATGATCTTGCCAGAGTTCCCCTGTGGTAATGGCACCTACCCCCACCTGTTGATTCACCGTTTGCAGAGGCCAAGGTTCACCGACACAGAAGGCTTCCATGGTTCCCGTTTTCATGTTGGCCACCATCTGGGGCGGGGGCACCACAATTAACGACACATCCTTGTCGGGGTCAATACCGCCTGCTGCCAGCCAATAACGCATCCACAAATCATGGGTTCCCCCCGGAAAGGTGACGGCCACTTTGACCTCTTTGCCCTGTGCCTTCGTCTTGGCAAAGGCTTCCTTGAGGGGGCTACTGTCTGTACCAACCTTTAGGTCTTTGTAGGTATTGGCCAGAAGAATCCCTTGGCCATTGGTGTTGAGGCGCGCCAAGATATACATAGGCACTTTTTTGCCATCAGTAATGGTGCCTGCGGTCATTAGGTAAGGCATGGGGGTAAGGATATGGGCACCGTCAATGCCACCGCCTGCAGAACCAAGGACGAGGTTATCCCGAGTTACCCCCCACGAGGCTTGCTTGAGCACCTCCACATCCGGCATCCCGTACTTGGCAAAATAGCCCTTTTCCTTAGCAATGATTAAGGGTGCCGCATCGGTGAGGGCAATAAAGCCCAGTTTGGCAGTGGTGACCTCAGGCGTTTCCGCCACTGTTGTGGGCTGTCCCTCGCCAGCGGTTTGTTGGTTGCTACTACAACCATGGGAGAGGAGAGTGACGGCGGTGGTGGCGGCGGCAGTTACTAGAAAACGGCGACGGGAAAAATGAGTCATAGTGTGTTCAGTCCTTATGTTCTACATTGCAAGAGGGGAATTCATGAACTGGGTGCGGTATCTTTAGTGCACCACCATGGCCACCGCAGGGGTAGTAGCAGGCGGGGTATCCGAGGTAATGGGTCGCGCCCCAAAGTGCTCAATTAACAGTTGCCGTAGGACGTCGGGTAGCTCATCGCAGGGGATGGCTTTTTTGACACAGGTTCCTAACTGGGCGTCTTTGCCTACTTTGCCTCCCATGTACAGATCGACCGCATCAACGGTTTCGCCATTCCGGCGGGTTTTGGTGCCCATCAGGCCAATGTCGGCAACTTGGGGCTGGCCACAGGAGTTGGGGCACCCTGTCCAGTGGATGCGCACCGGTTGCGGCAGCACCAGTTGTTGATCCAGCCAGCGAGCTAACGCAAGGGCACGGTTTTTGGTTTCAATGAGGGCAAAGTTACAGAATTGCGCCCCGGTGCACGACACCAACGATCGCTGCAAGGGTGGCGGTTCTAACTGAAATTTTTGTAACAGGGGTTCTTTAAGTAGGCTAGGTAGCACTGCATCGGGAATATGGGGGATGAGAATGTTTTGCTCAACGGTGAGGCGGACTTCCTTTTGGCCGTAGGTTTGGGCAAGGCGCGCCAATTCGTAAAAGTCTGGGGCATAGAGCCGCCCTACGGGCACATGCAGGCCAACATAATTAAGTCCTCGCTGTTTCTGACGGTGTACTCCCAAGTGATCCCGTTTGTCCCAGTCAATTTCATCGTTAGGAGCGGCACTCAATAGCTCAAAGGGCAKTTTCGCCGCCACTTCAGCGCGGAATCGATCGATCCCCCATTCATCGATGAGCCACATCAGGCGAGCTTTTTGGCGGTTGCCGCGCAGCCCATGATCCCGGAAGAGTTCTAAAATAACTCGGCACAGTTCGACAACGGACTCATCGGGGGGAACCCAAGCATTGAGGGGAATAGCCGCAGCGCAGCGCCGGGCAGAGAAAAAGCCACCCACTAAGACATTAAACCCCAGCCGCCCTTCGCGGTAGGCAGGAACAAAGGCAACATCATTAATTTCCGCGTGGACGGAATTATCCCGCCCCCCCTCGATGGCAATGTTGAACTTGCGCGGTAGGTTCGTGAACTCAGGATTCCCTTGGCCGTTGTTGGTGATCATGGCCTGCAACTTCATGATCAGCGGGCGAGTATCAATGAGTTCGGCAGCATCAATGCCTGCAACAGGTGAACCGGTCAAGTTGCGGACGTTATCCATCCCTGATTGCACAGATGTTAGGCCGCATTCGTGCAACTGCTGAAGAATGCTGGGAATATCCTCAATGGGCACGCCGCGAATCTGAATATTTTGGCGGGTGGTAATGTCGCCGTTGCCGTGCTCACCATAGCGATCCACAATGCTGCCGAGGGTGTGCAATTGTTGACTGGTGAGAATGCCGTTGGGTACCCGCAGCCGCATCATGAACTTGCCTGGGGTGACGGGGCGAAAGAAAACCCCCAACCACTTCAAGCGCACATCGCGATCGGCTTCGGGAATGTTTTCCCAGCCAATGGCAGCAAAGTGCTCTAACTCATTTTTGACGGCAAGGCCATCTTTCTCACGTTTGATGGTTTCAATTTTGTTGCTCACGGTCTTAGCCTTTGCGTCTCGTTGGGTAACTTGACCCCCAGTTTAGGGAGCTAGACCATGAATTTTTGTAAATTCAGCTACATTTTTCTTGCTATTATGCAACTTATGTATTAAGCATATACGTTACTTGTATTAATCGGCTCTACCCAGCGACTCGGCCAGCAACCAGCTATGGACTTATTGCTTCAGGGACGCGAAGAGTTCACGAATTACAAGCGGCAGCGCTTCTGGTGAAATATGCTTGCCTAAAGCAGTACCTAATGTTGGGTTTTGATACGTCTGTTCGTAATACCTGTCCTCCTGCAACAAAACCTAATGTGGTAGTTCTAAAGATGTGAGGATAGGGAAGGCGACGTTATCTCAATTACATCTTGGCAACGACTTCGCTGACCTGCCCTTGCTGTCACTCCACTCATATCGTCAAGAACGGCAACATCCATAATGGCACGCAGGCCTTTAATCAGGAAAACGTTATCATTTGTGCTAGAAGGAGTAGGTTTCCGGTTCACTTTGCAAGCTCATCAACAGCAGCTTATTTTCCGGTAGCGGGTACCACTGGTTTTCCTGATCTAGCGGCTCAGAGGCTACTTGCAGTTTTTCGGCATCCTGACTCCAGTAGAGGGKGGGGGGAGGCACCGATCGCGCACAGCGCCCCGCCAAAACATACATGCCATCGGTGAGAATAATGGCGGCACTCACACTGGTACGCGCTGCTTGGGCAAGGGAAAAAATAATCTGTAGGGTTTGCCGTAGCACCATCACGGGCGACAGTTGCGGGTTCAAGACAAGCTCATTGCAAAAGAGAGCAAAGATGTGTTCTGAATCTGTCGAGCCTTCGACAATGTTGTAGCAAATATCCGAGAGGCGATCGCGCATTGGCCGATACAAGGTCTGGCGAAAGTTATCGATAAAGCCATTGTGAACCCCCAGCCAGCGTCCCCAACGAAACGGTTGGGTATTGGTGATCTGCACAGGCTGGCCGACGGTGGCACTGCGGACATTGGCCAGAAAACAGGGAGCGTCGATGAAACGGCTCAGATGCTCTAAAAAGTTAACATCGTGCCACATGGGCATCACTTGCCGATATAGATAAGGCAGCAGATCCTGACGGGTGTGGTACCAGCCAACTCCAAAGCCATCGGCATTCAGGAGTCCCGAGGTCATCTCGCGGGGGTGATAACTTTGCACCAGTAAGGAATGGGGCGCATCCACAAGGGCGTAGGCAAGGCTTGTTTTGCGCCCCATATAGGCGTAGAGACGACACATAGGTTCAATCGTAAAATCTATTAAAGGTCGGACGTGGCTAGGCTGAAGCGCGAGGGGGTCATCGTTGATCATAACCAGACACCAATGCCTGTGGGGGATAGGATGCATCCAGTTTGGTAGCTGGCAACAAGACTTGCTAGAGTGTTAACACAGCGTTGTAACCCTGACGACACCTTTGGATGAAACCCACCGATCCCTTGGATGATGATTTTCCGGCAGTGCCCCCCATCGCTTCCCATGAGCACGCTCAAGCCCTAGGGCGATCGCAGGTACAGCGTACCTTGGTCATTACTGAAACTGCCTTTCTGGCGAGTACCGCTGCCTTGATGTGGGTGATTAACTTTTATCTGCCGGTCGGTCCGGTGCTGCGCCTCTTTTTCCCCATCCCCATTGCCTTGGTGTATCTACGCTGGGGGCGGCGTGCCGCATGGATGGCCGCCATCGTCAGTGCGCTGCTGTTGTCGGTGTTGATGGGGCCGCCGCGCAGTCTGCAATTTTTGCTGCCCCACGGCATCATGGGGGTGATCTTTGGCGGCTGCTGGGCAAAACAACAAGGCTGGGGACGGTCTATCCTGAGTGGGGCGGCGATCGGCACGGCGGGGKTTTTCTTTCAAATTACGCTAGTCTCAATCCTTTTAGGAGAGAACCTGTGGATTTACTTTAATCAACAGGTAACAAATTTTATCGATTGGGTACTGGTGAACCTCAATCTAATGCTGGAACCAACGGTCACCCTTATCCAAGTGGTTGCGCTGCTGCTTGTCTTTTTGCAGTCCACGGTCTATGCCTTGGTTGTCCACATTTTGGCATGGACACTTCTAGAGCGCCTTGGCAACCCCATTCCGGATCCGCCCCCGTGGCTACGAGCCGTTTTGGAAGAGCCTCGCTAGCAACGCTCAAGGCAAGGGCGTTGCTGCAGGTGGGCAATACTCTGGTTCCCCGTACAAAACAAGATGGTTTTTAACTCAGCCAAAATTAGCTCAATGCGTTCGTAAAGAGCGTTCTCTGATTGGTGGGCAGCTTGCAAAAAGGGTCGTGCCAAACCCGCTAGATTCGCTCCTAAGGCTAAGACCTTGGCCACATCAGTTCCGTGCTGTAGCCCACCAGAGGCAATCAGGGGAACCTGCGGCAACCTAGCACGAATTTGCTCAATACAGGTCGCTGTGGGAATACCCCATTCTCCAAAGGCTTGGCCGAGGTAGCGTTGCCGTTGATCGTGAGCACGGGCAGCTTCCACTTTCGCCCAAGAGGTACCGCCAGCGCCAGCAACATCAATGGCAGCAACCCCTACGTCTATGAGCCGCTGTGCCACCTCACCACTGATGCCATTCCCCACCTCTTTAACGATGATGGGGACGGGTAAGGTCTGGCAGAGCATGGCAATTTTCGGCAGTAGCCCCTTAAAGTTGCGATCGCCCTCGGTTTGCACCGCCTCCTGCAGGGGATTTAAGTGCAAGATCAAGGCATTCGCTTCCAGCATCTCAACAATTTTTTGGCACTCTGCCACCCCACAGCCATAGTTCAACTGCACTGCCCCTAAATTTGCCAAGAGGGGGATGGTTGGGGCGTCTTGGCGGATCGCAAAGGTGTCGCGCACCTGCGGTTGCTCCAGCATAACCCGCTGTGACCCTACCCCCATGGGAATGCCAATCTGTTGGGCAACCCGTGCTAGCCGTCGGTTAATTTCCCCAGCGTCGGGGGTGCCGCCGGTCATGGAGGAAATCAGGAGGGGAGCCGCCAGGGGCCACCCTAAGAAGGTGACCCGCAGGTCAATATCGGCAAAGTCCAGTTCCGGCAGGGCGCAGTGGCGAAAACGGTAGCGCTCCAGCCCTGTGGTGCTCTCCTTGGCGGCTACATCATCACTCATACAAAGCTGGAGGTGCTCTGCTTTCCGTTGCTCTATGGGGCTGTCCACCGTGGGTTGTTCCTTATGGCTGGTTGTACTGGCAATTGTGCAGTTATGGTAGCCCTAGAGGCGTTCAATCTCACGAATCACACTCATCAATTCTTCATAGGATTCGCGATTGCCTTGGCGGCGATACAACTCCGCCGCTTGGCGCAGATCCGGCAAGCTTGCCCGCGGGTTTTCTTCCAGCAGGTAGGTGACTCCGCGTACGGCAAAGGGCATCGGATCGTTGGGGGTGAGCCGCGCTAGCGCTGCCCAACTCGGGCGGCTGAGGGCATAGTCGCCCATCAAAAAGGCGGCGACACCTCGGAGCAAATGGTAGTCGGTGCTATTGGGATTGGCGGCAATCAGCTGATCAAAGGCAGGAATGCTTTGGCGAAAATCACCACTTAAAAAGAGTGCCAAGGAGCGAATGACTTGAAGATCACTGTTATTGGGGCTAATGGCTAGACTGCGATCAATATCGGCGACTGCGTTGCCAAAGTTACCCAGCAACAAATTCAAAAAGCTACTGACACCATAGGCTTCCGCATAGCTGGGGTTCAACGCTATGGCTTTGGCAATATCCTGCTGTAGGGTTCCGGGTCGCTGGGCGACATTGCGGCTAAAGGTTTCTAGCAGGGGGGTTGGTGGGTTCGGTGGAAAGGCATCTTTGAGGATGGGGTTGCCTTGGGTGAGGCGGCTGAGGTGTTTAACCCCCAGCTCTTCGCCCAGTTGGGTAAAGTCTTGGTTGGGTACAAGGGCAAAAAACTGGGCAACGGCACGGCCAAGGTAGGCTTCGGCGTAGTTGGGATTCAGGGCGATCGCCTGAGTGTAGGCTTCGGCAGCCCCAGCAAAGTCTTTTTTCTGAAAGCGAGCTTCAGCGGCTAGGAAGTAGTCCGCTGGCTTCATGGGCAAACTGGGGGGGGTGTTTGCAGTGGCGATCGCCGGTGAACCGCCGGTTCTAGGCAAGGAGGGTGGTGTAGCAAGGCTGACGTAGGTGTTGATGGGAATCCCTAAGTTAAAGCCCCGCTTCACAAACACACTATTGGTCTTGCTGCCCTCTTGAATCAGGGTCGAGGCGACATCCCCACTGCCGTGCACCCCAATGAGTCGGCCATTTTCATCCAGCACAGGCCCACCGCTCATCCCCGGCAGAGTGGCATTGCTATAGACCAATGCATACCCATCTTGGATCGGGCGTGAGGCATTGGCGGTAAGTCGCCCCTCCGTAAATTGGTAAATGCCGCCGAGAACGGAGGCATTTTGGGAGGGAAACCCAGCCACAAAAACGGTCATGCCTTCAATGGCCTCCGTAGAGTTGCCGAGGGCGGCTAGGGCATACTCCCGGTTGGTTTCAATTTCTAGGGTTGCTAGATCAACCCCCGGCAATGGTCGAATGGAGTTGGGTTTAATGGTATGGCGCTGGCCATCAGCCGTTTTGACCGCATACTCGCCGGGCTTTTCGACAACGTGGTGTGCGGTGAGGATGGTATAGGTATTGCCGCTGCGCTTGAGTAAAATACCGGAGCCATGGCTGCCCTTGCCCTCAATGAGGACGGTGATATTTTTGGCAATGCGAGCCACTTCGGTTACGGATGCCGCGTGACTTGCCCGTGGCTGCACAATCTCTACACTGGCGATCGCCATCCCCAGAACTGCCCACACGGTCCAGCGAGCCATACCAGCACTCCCAAGCCATCTAAAGGTATGTCACCCCTATCTTACCGCCTTGATTTGGCAGACGCTAAGACGCGGTGTGGCACAAGTCCTAAGGGCTGTGCACGGTACTGATAGGATCAAAAAGGCACGTGGTCTTGAGGTTAGCCGTGACAGTTCGGGTTCGCTTAGCACCTAGTCCTACGGGACATCTCCACATTGGCACAGCACGCACCGCCGTGTTTAACTGGCTCTATGCTCGCCATGAGGGGGGAACCTTTATACTGCGGGTGGAAGATACCGATCGCGAGCGCTCTCMCCCCGCCTATACCCAAAATATTCTCGATGGCCTGCAGTGGCTAGGCTTGCAGTGGGATGAAGGCCCCATCTTTCAGAGCGATCGCCTCGCGCATTACCGTACGGCGATTCAATCTCTCCTCGACCAAGGCTACGCCTACTATTGCTACTGCACCCCCGCAGAACTCGATGCCCTACGGACAGAGCAAAAGGCAAAGGGGGTAGCGCCTCGCTACGATAACCGCCACCGCCACTTAACCCCTGAGCAGCAGGCTGCCTTTGATGCAGAAGGACGGATGCCAGTGATCCGCTTCAAAATTGACGATGATCGGGTTATCCAATGGCAGGATCGAGTGCGGGGGCTGGTGTCATGGCAAGGTGCGGATCTAGGCGGTGACATGGTCATTGCCCGGGCGGCACCCCGCGGGGAGATTGGTTACCCCCTCTATAACTTAGTGGTGGTTGTGGATGACATTGCCATGGGGATCACCGATGTGATTCGCGGTGAAGATCACATTGGCAACACGCCAAAGCAACTTCTACTGTACGAAGCGTTGGGGGCACCACCGCCAACCTTTGCCCATACCCCTTTGATCTTGAACCAAACGGGTCAAAAGCTGTCTAAGCGAGATGGGGTGACCTCTATCTCAGAATTTCGTGCCATGGGCTATCTCGCACCCGCCATGGTGAACTATATGACCCTGCTGGGCTGGTCTCCCCCAGAGGGTATTGGCGAGCTGTTTAGCCTAGAGGTAGCAGCGCAGCACTTTAGTTTCGAGCGCATTAACAAAGCGGGGGCTAAGTTCGACTGGGATAAATTGAACTGGCTGAATCGTCAGTACATTCAACAACTGGATCGTGAGTCTCTGTTGCAGATGTTGATTCCCTTTTGGCAAGAGGCAGGCTACACCTTTGACCCCCAAGGCGATCGCCCGTGGCTGCTACTGCTAGCAGAACTCTTGCAACCCAGCTTGAATACGCTACAGGAGGCCGTGTCCCAAGCAGCGCTGTTTTTTGTCCCTGAGGTGACGCTAGATAGCGAGGCAACCACACAACTGGCGCAACCCCAAAGCACCGAAATTATTGCTGCCATTGCCAGCCAACTGAGCCAACAAACCTCTTTTAGTGTGGAAGTCGGTCAACACCTTGTGCAGCAGACCACCAAGGCACTGGGGGTAAAAAAAGGTGCGGTGATGCGATCGCTGCGAGCCGCCTTAACGGGTGCGGTACACGGCCCAGACTTAATGGTGACTTGGCAAATCCTGCACCTGCGGGGTTGGGATCAGTCTCGCCTCAGCGCCGTCCTTCAAGATGGAGCAACCACTGCCTAGGGCTGCCTTGATTCGTCAAACAGGGTCTGACTGAGATTGGCACCGCTGAGGTTGGCGCGATCTAGGTCGGCACCCTTCAAATTAGCGCCGCTGAGGTTAACATCAATCATGTTTGCCCCTTTCAGCACTGCGTTTTCAAGGTTGGCACCCGCAAGGTTGGCGTTCACCAAATTGCTCAGCGTCAGGCGTGTCCCCACTAACTGGGCACCCGATAGGTCGGCATTCACCAAAATAGCAAGGTAAAAGCTGGCACGGCTGAGGTTGGCATTTTGCAGGTTCGCCCCAAACAGGTTTACCCCAGCAAGGTAAGCACCTTCCAAATTTGCCCCCGCCAAATTTGCCTTAAAGAGATTGGTATCCATCAAATTCGCCCCCCGCAGGTCGCAGTTGGGGCACTGGCGCGTCTGTAGCAATTGGCGCACATGAGCCGGGTTTTCAGCAGCAGCCCTAGACGCAATTCCCAGAGACAGACTACCGATAAGCGTCACTAGAATTATTTTGCCCATGACTGAGTCCTCGTAATGCTCCCCTCGGCTTGCGCCAAGTCGCAGTGTATAGCAAATCACGCCCCTTGCCTATGCCAACTGGCGCTCCGAGGACGCTGTGAACCGGGAAAAGCATTGCAGGAGGAGCCTCAAACATCCGCTTCCATGGGGTTAAGGGCGCGGTTGACTAAGGCTTGTAGGGTGGGTAGCTGCTGGGTATGGGGGCAGTAGTAAAGGTTGACGTTGCCGCGATCGGTATCTTCCCAAAACTTAGGTTGGGCCTGCCGCAGGCGATCGCAGTTTTGTAAAAACGCCCGCCTAAAGGTTTCGGTGCCAAGAATACTCGCATCTTCAACAATATCGGCCACGATGCGCTCTGCTAGGCGTAGCTGCTGCCGCTCTAGATAAAATAAGGCCAAGCCCATTTGTAACAGTCTCACACCAGTACTTTTACTGCTGGGGCGATCGCCATTTTGGGGCTGACTCAACTCTGGTGGGTTGTCAAGGCGCAGCATTTCTTCAAGCAATTCTAGTTGCAGCGCCTCATCCCACTCCTCTTCGTTCACAAGAATCAAAATTTTCTTTAGCTCAGCTGCAAACACATCAACAATAAAGAAAAGGGCAGGGCTATGGTGGGCAAGCTGGTAAATTTCATTGCCATACTGCCGCAGATAGTGCACACTTTTTTGGACAATGTAAGGGCGGCGATAATACACTAAACTTTCAATGAATCGGCGATAATGAAAGGCAAGATTGTACAGGTTACGGGCTTCATTATGGCGGTTACCGTGCTTGATGGTGAACCGCAGCATCGTATTAAAGCGAATAACCATTAACTCCAGCAGATCATCATCACCTTCGTTGAGAATGGCCTGGGCGATCGCGCACATTTCTGAGCCACACAGTGAGGCTAAATTAAACTCGTTTTCCTCTAGAAAGCGGACGTAGGCATTGCCCAAAAGGCGAAAGCATTTTTGTTCATAGAAACTATGCTGCTCCTCAATTTGCTTAAACTGATCAAACATCGTCTTGAAGGAAATATCAGCCGCCACAGAGCTACTGAGGCGAAAAAAATAGGGCGTATAGCTCTGCTTTAGGCAAATATAGTGCTGTAGTAAGCCACTCATCGCCTCAATAATTTCTGCTTGCGGCCCGCGAAAGGCAACGTAGGTGAGCAGAGCATCCAGTTGGTTTAGCCCTTCGATTAAGTAGGATTGGCTGCGCCGCACCAGTCGCGGTTGATACTGCTGCTGCCCTAAGACCCCTTTTAACCGTGTCATAAAGTGATGTTGGCGTTGATAGATCTGCTGCACAACACTTTCTGGTTGAATGGACTTGAGAATGTAGAAGATATAGGGTAGAGCCGTAATAATCGCAAGGGGAAGTAACCCATAGAGATTCAGCAGCGTGCTACCAACGGGATGGGCACCGAGATCCCACAACACGTTAACGTAGAGAATATGGGCACCACTGAGGGCTAGGCACCAGACATAAATAAGGCTGATCCAATCATTCAGGTACAGCTCAGTAATTTTAGGAATGTTTTGAGCTGCAATGGAAACGACAATAATCAGCGTGCCAAGGGTCAGGCCAATGACCGCTAGCCATACCTCTGGGGCAAAAGCAACATCAATTTCAACACTAGAGCTGCCCAAGAGGTGTGCAAGGCCGGGATGATAGGCACTGAGAATAACTAAAAGGCGATTCACGGCCACATCCAAACCGGCGATCGCCCCGAAGCTAATGACAAATGCCACAAGGGAGCGCGGTAAGCCATCAATGGCATAGCTGAGCAGCCAATGGCGCAAACCCATCAATAGTTCTCAATGGTGTTGACTAAACAATAAAAACCAAAAACTCCACCGCTGTGATGATCGTCAAAGCAAGTTTTGCACTGCTCAGACGACTATCCTAGCGGTGAAGTCTCTACTAGGCGTAGGCAAGGGCAAGTTTAGGCCAGACCCGTGTTGATGCCCGGCTTACCGGTCGAAAGCTCCACTTTCACAATTTTGCCACCCATTTTCTGGATGCGTTGCTGCTCGCGGAACCAGTTTTCGTAGGGCACCAGCTTCGTGAAGTAGGTATTTTGTAACTCGCGCTGCGTACGAATGCGAGTCTGGCTCGGAACGCAGGCGGTGATTTTGAACATGCGCATGGGATCAGTGACTCCAAATCTGCGTAGGGTGATTACACGTCTGGGAGCTAAAGGCCAGAATCAGACTGTTTAAGCAGAATTGCCATGACAGGCTGACACCCTAACCCCTAACTCCCAGACAGGCGTGCTACTGGAGAGCCGTAATTAGCTTAAACCAGAGCAGATGTAGTCGAAGTAGATGCCCATTTCCTTACCGGCATCGGCACCCACCAAGCTGGCGGTAACTTCTTTCATGGCTTGGATGGCTTGCACGGTGGCAGCAATAGGCACACCCAAGGAGTTGTAGGTCTCTTTCAGACCATTGAGTACCCGCTCATCGAGAATCGAGGGATCACCTGCCAGCATCGCATAGGTGGCATAGCGGAGGTAGTAGTCGAGGTCGCGGATACAGGCGGCATAACGACGGGTGGTGTACATGTTGCCACCGGGGCGGGTGATGTCAGAGTACAGCAGCGACTTGGCTACAGCTTCTTTGACGATACCAGCCGCGTTGGCACTGATCACCGTTGCTGCACGAACGCGCAGCTCGCCAGTGGCGAAGTAGGCTTTCAGTTTTTCCAGAGCAGCGGTATCAAGGTATTTGCCCTGAACGTCAGACGAGTTGATGACAGCGGTAATCGCGTCTTGCATGGTTCGTTTTCCTCAGAAGATTTTCTAGTGATGGATACAGTTCAAGCGCACGAGACCTACTGCATGGCCCCAATGACGAAGTCAAAGTAAGAACCAGCTTCGGCAGCATCTTCAGCAGAGAGCAAGGAGGCAGCAACGTTTTTCATCGCCCGTMCCCCTTCTGCAACCGCCGGAATGGGGGTGCCCAAGGAGTTGTACATTTCCCGCACGCCCACCAAGCCAATTTCTTCGATGGGGGTCACATCGCCAGCAACGATACCGTAGGTGACTAACCGCAGGTAGTAGTCAAGGTCGCGCAGACAGGTGGCGGTCATTTCTTCACCGTAGGCATTGCCACCGGGGGAGACCACATCAGGACGTTTTTGGAACAGTTGATCGCCAGCTTGCTTAACAATCCGCTCGCGGTTTTCCGTCAGGGTTTGGGCAATGCGCAGACGACGCTCACCAGTACTGACAAAGCTTTTGATGCGATCCAGTTCGCCGGGGCTGAGGTAACGGGCCTCGGCATCAGCATTCACGATCGATTTCGTGACGACGCTCATTGAGTTCCTCCAAAGTTGGAATTGTAAAACAAGGGGCTTGATAATGTGGCATCTGCCATCGGAATGCTACGGTAACCACTGACCTCCTGCGAGGTTGGCTGTGGCACTGCCCCCCTAGGGCTGACGTAACCTTCCGCAAACATTCTCAGGCATAGCGGGGACATGTCTCACATCATCGCAATCCTTTTTAACATTTTTAACATTTTTTCAAACTTATACGGCCAAGCCAGCTCGACCTACTCCAGCCATTCGATGATGCGGGTTCCCAGTTCAAGGGGAATACTCACGGCTTTCCCAAGGCGGGGTTTTTCGCGGGTTGTTTCGAGGTAGTGGCACACCTGCTCGGTGCAGCCCCAATCGTTGAGATGCTGGGCGATCGCCGCCAAATGAGCAGCATAATCTTCGGGGCTATCGGGGTAGGAGGCTTGCTCAAGGTAGCGCCACATCACCTGCAGGAAAATGCGATCGCCGGCGCGGCGGAACTGTAGATCGAAGGAGCGCCCCCATTTGCGTAACAGTAGAGCGTGCAGTGCTTCGCCAGTGAGGAGAGTCATCGCCAGCAGCAAAAACCTAAAGGGGAATGTTTGCGGAATTGATCGGCATTCGATCGGCGGGAGTGTGATAATAGTTAACAAACGTAATTATTTTACGGCTGTCTATTTCGATTCCTTAGTAAATAAGCGTAAACCATGGCTCAAGTTTCTGGAATGTCTGATGTGCCCGATATGGGGCGACGGCAGTTTATGAACCTCCTGACCTTTGGTACCATCACTGGTACAGCGTTGGGAGCGTTGTATCCGGTTGTGAAGTACTTCATTCCGCCCTCCAGTGGCGGCACGGGGGGTGGCGTTGTCGCCAAGGATGCCTTGGGCAACGATATTAAGGTATCTGACTATCTGAGTAAGCATATTGCGGGCGATCGCTCCCTCGCCCAGGGCATTAAAGGGGATCCCACCTACATCATCATTACCGACGATCACCAAATTGCTAACTACGGTCTCAACGCCGTTTGCACCCACCTTGGCTGCGTGGTGCCTTGGAACGTCAGTGAAAATAAATTCATTTGCCCCTGCCATGGTTCGCAGTACGATAGCACCGGCAAAGTAGTGCGCGGTCCGGCTCCCCTCTCGTTGGCCTTGGTCAACACGAGCATTACCGAAGACGACAAACTTGTCTTTTCGGTATGGACAGACACCGATTTTCGCACGGGTAAAGAACCGTGGTGGACTTAAAAGACTTAGGGAGTGGTATGAAACGTTTCTTGCAATCTTGCACACTGGCGATCGCCCTTGCCGCCAGTTTATTGCTGTGGGCACCCCGCGCCGATGCCTACCCGTTCTACGCGCAGCAGGGCTATGACAGCCCCCGTGAAGCCACAGGGCGGATTGTTTGTGCCAACTGCCACCTAGCGGCTAAACCCACTGAAGTGGAAGTGCCCCAAGCGGTAACCCCTGATTCGGTCTTTGAAGCGGTGGTCAAAATCCCCTACGACACCAGTGTGCAGCAGGTGTTGGGGGATGGGTCTAAAGGAGGCTTAAATGTTGGAGCAGTGTTGATGCTGCCTGAAGGCTTCACCATTGCCCCTCCGGATCGCATTCCTGAAGACCTCAAGGCCAAAACCAGCGGTGTGTTCTACCAGCCCTACAGCGAGGATAAGCAGAACATTATCTTGGTTGGCCCGCTGCCGGGTGAGCAGTACCAAGAAATTGTCTTTCCGGTGCTAGCTCCCAACCCCGCCAATGACAAGTCCATCCACTTTGGCAAGTACTCTGTGCATGCGGGGGGGAACCGCGGTCGCGGCCAGATTTATCCCACGGGCGAAAAGAGCAATAACAATGTCTTTACTGCACCGATCGCGGGTACCATTACCAGCATCAGTACCAATGGGGATGGCAGCAGTGCCGTGGTCATTACCGCGGACAGTGGTGACACCGTTACTGAAACCGTTCCCCCAGGGCCAGAGCTCATCGTTAGTGAAGGTCAAGCCGTTGCGGCAGGGGAGGCCCTTACCACCAACCCGAATGTGGGAGGGTTTGGTCAGAAGGATACTGAAATTGTGCTGCAAGATCCCAACCGGATTAAGTGGTTACTAGTCTTCTTTGCCGCCATTACCCTCTCGCAAATCCTCTTGGTTCTGAAGAAGAAGCAGGTGGAGAAAGTGCAAGCGGCGGAAATGAATCTCTAGGAGTTCTATTGCGCGCCCTTTGTGCTGCCTCTCAGTGACACCATTGTAGCGATCGCCACGGCTATTGTGCCCCAGCAAGGGAGTATCGGCATTGTTCGTCTCTCGGGAGCCAAAGCGGTTGCGATCGCTCGGTGTTTATTTGTCGCCCCCGGTAAACAGCCGTGGGACTCCCATCGCATTCTCTACGGCCATATTCGGGATCCAATGACTCAGGAGCAGGTGGATGAAGCCCTGCTGCTGCTAATGTTGGCACCCCGCTCCTATACCCGCGAAGATGTTGTGGAGTTTCATTGCCACGGCGGCATGATTCCCGTACAGCGGGTTGTACAACTCTGTGTCGCGGCGGGAGCACGCTTAGCGGAGCCYGGGGAGTTTACCCTGCGAGCCTTTTTGAACGGTCGGCTGGATCTCACCCAAGCCGAAAGTGTTGCTGAGCTAGTAGCAGCGCAATCCACAGCCGCTGCACGAATTGCCCTTGCCGGGTTAGAGGGGAAACTCGCCCGCCCCCTCAAACAACTGCGCCAGACCTGTTTAGCCCTACTGGCTGAGATTGAGGCTCGCCTTGACTTTGCCGATGACCTGCCACCGCTTGACGCTGGTGCCATTGCTGAGCAAATCCATCACGTACAACGCCAAGTAGAGCAATTGTTAGCAACCGCAGAGGGCGGCCAACTCCTGCGCACGGGTTTGAAGGTGGCCATCGTCGGTCGCCCCAACGTGGGGAAATCTAGTCTGCTGAATGCGTGGAGTCGCTGCGATCGCGCCATTGTCACCGACTTGCCAGGTACGACCCGCGATATTGTCGAGTCGCAGTTGGTCGTGGGGGGGATTCCCATTCAGGTACTTGACACAGCCGGAATTCGAGTCACAGAGAACGTGGTGGAGCAGCTTGGTGTGGAGCGATCGCGCCAAGCCGCCTTGAGTGCCGACATTGTTCTATTTGTCCTAGATGCCAGCCAAGGGTGGACCGCAGCGGATCAGGAGATCTACGATCAGTTAAAGTTAGCTGAGCGCCGCCAACAGTCCCCCAACGCTGTCCTCATGGTTGCCAACAAAGAGGATTTACTGCCCGCTGCGGCCAACTGCCATGATCTGCACCTACCCATGGCACCCATTCCCACAGTGTTCCTGTCTGCCCTTACCCAAACCGGCATCAACCATCTAGAAACAGCGATCTTAGACTTAGTGCACGGCCATAACCTGCACGCTGCCAACTTAGAGTTTGCCCTCAATCAACGCCAAGCCGCCCTACTGCAACACGTCCAGCATTCATTAACCCATGTGTTACAGGCCATTGATGAGCAACTGCCCCTCGATTTTTGGACCATTGACCTGCACGCAGCGGTACGCGCCTTGGGCACACTGACGGGGGAAGATGTGACTGAATCCGTGTTAGAACAAATCTTTAGCCGTTTTTGCATTGGAAAATAGCCCCATGCTCTGGAATGCCAGCTACCGTCCGCTGTTTCCCTACATCCTTCCCCATCGGCGACGGTTGGCAGTGGCCTTCCTCTGTACCTTGGGCTATGTCTCCACCATGCCGGCGATCGCCTACCTCATTGGCCAAGCAGCCAAACTCATTGGTGCAGGAGATCTCCGGGGGCTGATCCAGTGGTGTGCCGCCTCCTCACTGTTGTTTATTGGTCACAGCGTTTGCCAGTTTGGCCAGGATGTCTTAATGGCCGATATTTCTCTGCGCATTGTCTATGATATTCGCCTTCGCCTCTATCGGCACCTGCACCGCTTAGGAGTGGACTATTTTGAAACTGCTGCCACAGGGGATCTCACCTATCGGCTCACCGAAGATGTAGATCGCATTGGCGAGGTCATCAACCGCAGCTTTCATCGCCTGCTCCCCTCCGCCTTGACCACCATTGCCGTCATTGGCTACATGTTTTTGCTCAACTGGCAACTAACCCTGGGCACCATGATCATTGCCCCGTTGATGACCTTTCTCATTGGTTGGTTTGGCAATCGCCTCATGCGCCAGTCGCGGCTGAGTCAAGATCGAATTGCCAGTTTAGCCTCCCATTTAACCGAGGTCTTTTCCGGGATCCGTCTAATCAAAGCCTTTGCCGCCGAAGACTATGCAGTGCAACAGTTTGAGCAGCAAGCGGACAAAAACCGCCGTGCCCGTTACCGCGCCGATCGCATCAAAGCCATGCAGTATCCCGTGATTGGGTTTCTAGAAGCCTTGAGCATCATGCTGCTATTTATCCTTGGGGCATGGCAAATCAACGCTGGCCACCTCACCGGTCCTGAATTCCTTAGTTTTGTGGCGGCGGTAGCGCTGCTGATGGAACCCATTAATATGGTTTCAACCGACTACAACGAACTGAAGGTGGCGCAAGCCTCCGTAGATCGCAGTTTTGGCCTACTGGCGATCGAGCCGACCATCAAAGAGGCCACCAATGCCCAACCCTTACCCGCTATTTCCGGAAAAGTCGAGTACCGCGACATTACCTTTGCCTATCAGCCCGGACAACAGGTGCTGCAGCACTTTAGCTTGATGGCCTTTCCGGGAGAGGTAATTGCCTTGGTGGGGCACTCTGGCGCGGGTAAATCCACCATTGTCAACCTTCTACCCCGCTTTTACGATCCCCAAGCTGGTACAGTACTGGTGGATGGCATTGATGTTAAAACCGTCACCCTAAAAAGTTTGCGGCAACAGATTGGCATTGTCCCCCAGGAAACCATCCTCTTTTCGGGCACCATTGCCGACAATATTGCCTTTGGTCACAATCAAACGGATCATGACCTACTCATTGAAGCGGCAAAAATTGCCAATGCCCATGACTTTATTTCGACGTTTCCCGATGGGTACCAAACGTGGGTAGGGGAGCGCGGGGTGAACTTATCCGGGGGGCAGCGGCAACGGTTGGCGATCGCCCGTGCCGTCTATGCCGATCCACGCATCTTAATTTTAGATGAAGCCACCTCTGCCCTTGACTCCGAATCCGAAGCCTTAGTACAAGATGCCCTTGAGCGTGCCATGAAAGGTCGAACCGTATTTATCATTGCCCATCGCCTTGCCACCGTGCGCCGTGCCGATCGCATTCTGGTGATTGAGCAAGGGCGCGTCATTGAATCCGGTACTCACCACGAACTCATAGCCAGCCCCTCTCGCTATGCCCAGTTTTATGCCCACCAGTATTTTCATGGATAGCCTGAAACAGTCTTTAGAGGCAGTTGACCCGCGGCAATTTTCCAAACAAAACGTACTACAATCTTGCCATTACACGTCTCGGTAACAACCCTGTTACAATTAGCGCGTTCAATAGAAGAGGTGCACCATCGTGGGAGTATTTAGTCGGCTATCACGGGATATTGGCATTGATCTAGGGACAGCCAATACATTAGTTTACGTTTCTGGTCGGGGGGTAGTCTTAGAAGAGCCGTCGGTGGTGGCTATTGACCAAAATAGTAAGCAAGCCTTGGCTGTAGGTACCGAAGCCAAACGGATGCTAGGGCGTACCCCCGGAAATGTGGTCGCCGTGCGCCCCCTGCGCGACGGGGTGATTGCCGACTTTGAACGTGCCGAGTTAATGCTCAAACACTTCATGCGCCAAGTCCACGGCGGCAAGAATCTCTTTGCCCCCCGGGTGGTGATTGGCATTCCCAGTGGTGTGACCGGGGTTGAGCGGCGTGCCATTGAAGATGCGGCTCGAGGCGCGGGTGCTCGTGAGGTGTATCTCATTGATGAGCCAGTGGCCGCTGCCTTTGGTGCCGGTCTGCCGGTCGAGGAACCCACCGGTAACATGATTGTGGATATTGGCGGTGGCACCACAGAAGTTGCCGTTCTCAGCTTGCAAGGCACTGTACTCAGTGAGTCCGTCCGTGTGGCCGGCGATGAAATTTCCGAGGCAATTGTCCAATACCTGAAAAAAGTTCACAACCTGATCATTGGCGAGCGCACCGCCGAAGACATCAAAATCCGCATTGGCTCTGCCTACCCCAACGACAGTTACGACTCTGAAGCGATGGAAGTACGTGGCCTGCATCAGCTGTCAGGGCTACCGCGCACCGTAGTGGTCAAATCCGAAGAAATCCGCGAAAGCATGGCAGAGCCGTTACTCGTGATTATCGAAGCCATTAAGCGCACCCTTGAGCGAACCCCCCCCGAGTTGGCTGCCGATATTGTTGATCGGGGGATCATGCTGGCAGGGGGTGGGGCACTACTGCGGGGATTGGATACACTCATTAGCCATGAAACCGGCATTGTGGTGCACGTGGCCGCCGACCCACTCCGTTGCGTTGTTATGGGAACGGGGCGTGTGTTGGAAAACTTTAAAGACCTCGGGCGCGTTTTTTCGGCTCAACCCGCCATTATCGGTTAAGGATGAAGTCATCATGGCCGTTTTTTGGCGTTGGTGGGGACGATATGCGGGGGGGCTGTTGCTGACCGTGCTGATTTTAATAGGGGCATGGATTTTACGGGAAACCAATGGTGCCGCCATCCGCGAATTTTACCGTCTGCTCAATTTGCCCTTGCAACAGCGTGGGGATGAGCAGCAATCATTGATCCAAGCTCGCACATGGCAGTTAGAGCAGCAATTGGCGGAGCTACAGGCAGAAAATGCGCGACTGCGGCAACTCTTAAATACACCGATGCTGCCTAACTTAGAGGGGCGCATTGTACCGGTGATTGGCCGTAGTTCAGATCAGTGGTGGCGATTCCTGCTGTTGGGGGAAGGCAGTCGTCAAGGGCTGAGCATTGGTGGCGTGGTCATTGGCAATGGCGGTCTGGTGGGTCGCATTACTAGCATTACCCCTAATACCAGTCGCGTGATGTTACTCACGGATCCGGCCAGTCGCATTGGCGTGGTGGTTGGCCGCACGCGGCAGATGGGGATTCTGCGCGGACAACTCAATCAGCAGGTGATTGTTGAATTTTTGGAGAAAGATCCGAAAGTACAGCCGAAAGATACCCTCTTTACCTCTGCCCTCAGTAGCCTTTTTCCGGCGGGTATTCCCGTAGGTGAGGTGCAGTCGGTCGAGCTAGAGGATCCCACCCGTCCCCATGCCACTGTGATACTGGGGGCACCGATTGATCGTTTGGAATGGGTCACTGTGATTCCCTATGCTGAATCGACAGACACATTTACGCCAAACTAGCCTTAACTGGTTAGTGATTACCGGGTCGGTGGGCGTTTGCACGCTGCTGAGCCTGATTCATGTGCCTGCTCTAGCGGTATTAGCGCCTGACTGGTTTTTGATTTGGGTTGTGGTTTGGAGTGTCAAGCGTACCGTTTGGCAAGGGGTGATTGCAGGTGTTGCCCTCGGCTGGATCCAGGATGGCTTGACAAGTCCTCACCCGAGTCATGCCGTTGCCTTGGCGCTGGTGGGTGGCCTTACGGCACTGATGCAGAAGCAGCGGTTTGTCTCCGAAGATTTTATTTCGATTGCCCTGATTACCTTTGCCATGGCGATGATCAACCAAACGGTCATAGCGATCCAAATGAGCGTTAGTACTGACTTGCCTTTACAGGATATTTGGCAGCACCATCGCCAAGTTGCCCTCAGTTCGGCAATTATGAGTAGCCTGTGGGCACCGTTGGTCTATGCGCCTCTCAACCGCTGGTGGTCGTGGCTGCAGGAGCAAGAGTAAGGCCAGACCAAGGTTATCATGGGGAAAGTGTCGATAGCATGAATACTCTGGAAAGGTTTTGGCATGATCGTTGCAACCACGCCTCACACTGAAAATCCTCTATTGCGTGGGGATGGGTTCCCCCCCTTTGATCAAATTCAGGTGAGCCATGTTGAGCCAGCGGTGACTCAACTCCTGCAAGAACTCAGCCAAGCGTTAGAAACCCTTGAACAATCGCTGACCCCAACTTGGGACGGGTTAGTTGAACCCTTGGAACGGCTGGGCGATCGCCTCGGCTGGACATGGGGAATTATCAGTCACCTAACGGGGGTGAAAAATAGTCCAGAACTGCGACAGGCCTACGAAAGGGTTCAGCCGCAGGTCGTGGAGTTCTACACCCGCATGGGGCAATCGCGCCCCATCTATGAAGGCTTTAAGGCCATTGCCGCCAGCCCAGAGTTCAAAGAGATGACTCCTGCGCGTCAGCGCATTGTGATGGCTGCCATCCGCAATGCGGAGCACAGTGGTGTGAGCCTAAGCGGTGAGGCCAAGGAGCGGTTTAATGCCATTCAATTAGAACTAGCAGAGCTTTCGACCCAATTTTCCAACAACCTACTGGATGCCACCAAAGCCTTTCGCCTCAAGCTCACGCAACCAGAGGAGGTGGCGGGGCTGCCCCCCAGTCTGTTGGCCTTGGCAGCCCAAACAGCGCGGCAGGATGGCGAGGAAACCGCAACCCCAGCCCAAGGACCATGGCATATTACACTCGACTTTCCCAGCTTTGGCCCATTTATGCAGTATAGCCAACGCCGCGATCTGCGGGAGCAGGTCTATCGTGCCTATATTTCCCGTGCTAGCAGTGGCGAGTGGGACAACCGTCCGATCTTGGAGCGCATTTTAGCCCTGCGGCTCGAAGAAGCAACGCTGTTAGGGTTCGAGACCTATGCCGAGCTGAGTCTGGCTAGTAAAATGGCGGATAGTGTGGCCAGTGTTGAAACACTGCTCGAGGAACTCCGCCAAGCAAGCTATGCCGCAGCAGCCCGTGAACTAGAGGAATTACAGGCCTTTGCAGCGGCACAGGGGGCACCTGAGGCCAAGGAACTCCAACACTGGGATATAGCCTACTGGGCTGAGCGGCAGCGGGAAGCTCTGTTTGCCTTCAACGACGAGGAGTTGCGTCCCTACTTTCCCTTGCCCCAGGTACTTGAGGGACTATTTAGCTTGGTGCAACGACTCTTTGGGGTCACGGTTGTTGCTGCCGATGGTCAAGCGCCGGTGTGGCATCCCGATGTCCGCTTTTTTGCCATTCTGGATGAAAATAACCTCACGATTGCCCACTTTTACCTAGACCCCTACAGCCGTCCAGCCGAGAAACGGGGTGGGGCATGGATGGATGATTGCCTAGGGCGTGCTAAGTACCGCTACCAAGGGGAGTGGCGTACTCGCTTACCGGTGGCGTACTTGGTCTGCAATCAAACCCCACCGGTGGATGGTCAGCCTAGCTTAATGACGTTTGCGGAGGTGGAAACGCTCTTCCATGAGTTTGGCCATGGGTTGCACCACATGCTGACCCAAGTGGATGAGGCGGGGGCGGCTGGCATTAACAATGTTGAATGGGATGCGGTGGAGTTACCCAGCCAGTTCATGGAAAATTGGTGCTACCATCGCCCCACCCTCTTTGGGATGGCTCGCCATTACGAAACGGGAGAACCCCTGCCAGAGCACTACTATGAAAAACTGGTGGCGGCTCGCACCTATCGGGCGGGCAGTGCGCTGCTGCGACAGTTGCACTTTAGCTTGTTGGATCTGGAGCTTCACCATCGGTATCGCCCGGATGGCAATGAAACCCCTCAACAGGTGCGCGATCGCCTTGCTCAGACCACAACAATTTTGCCTCCCCTCCCGGAAGATGCATTTTTGTGTAGCTTTGGCCATATTTTTGCCGGAGGCTATGCGGCGGGTTACTATAGCTACCTTTGGGCTGAGGTTCTGAGTGCAGATGCCTTTGCTGCCTTTGAAGAGGCGGGGCTAGAGAACGAAGCAGCGATTCGGTCGCTGGGGCGCCGCTATCGCGATACGGTCTTGGCGCTAGGGGGAAGTCGCCCGCCGATGGAGGTTTTTAAGGCCTTTCGCGGGCGGGAACCGATGACAGCGCCGCTGCTGCGCCATCGCGGCTTACTGTAGTCGCTGTAGCCAGAGAAAGCGTAGCCAGTTGCGCAGCAGACCCACGCTAGCTAAACCCGCTAGGGTAAAACAGGCGATCGCCCCCCCAGGCGCTTGAGCGAACCACAGCACCGTCCCCGCTAGGAGGGTAAAGCCACTCAAGCCTAGGTAGAGGAGGCACACCAGTAAGCGTTCAATACGGCGTAGTTGGCGATCGGTGGTCGGCGTGCGCACCGAAACCTGTAGCTCCCCCCGTGCCAGCCGGTCTTCTAAGCGTTGTAAGCGCACCTCAAGGCGGCTGGGGTGTTGCAGGCGGTGGTTGAGGAAGGTCTGAGTTTGCCGGAGCAGTTCGCGCCAGCCTCCGCGGGCAGGATGCATTAGTTCTTTGACAAAGGGCTGAGCGGCAGCGGTGAGATTATACTGCGGGTCTAGACTGCGGGCAATGCCATCAAGCGTGGTCAAGGATTTGAGAATGTAGGTCATTTTGGCGGGCAGGCGGAAGGGTTGCTGCTCAAAGAGGGCATAGACCTCCTGCTGTAATTCAGCAAAGACCGCTAGATCCACAGGCCGCTCCGTAAAGCGATCTAAGATGAGCTGCATAATTCGCTGTAGAGGTGTCATGTCCGCCACGGGGGTGATTAAGCCCATCTCTATCAGGGCGGCAATGACGCGATCGCTATCCTTGTTGAGCACAGCAAAAAACGTTTGCACCATCTGCTGCTGGTTAAGGGCGGGGACATCGGTCATCATGCCGTAGTCATAGAAAATTAAGTCCCCCTCGCTGCTGACGGCTAAATTACCGGGGTGCGGGTCGGCATGAAAAAAACCGTCGATGAGTAATTGCTTGAGATAGCAGCAAATGCCCCGCTGGTTGATGAGGCGGGGGKCAAGTCCAACGGCTTCGATGGCTGCACGGTTATCAATCCGAATGCCGGGCACATACTCCATCGTCAGGATATAGCGGCAGGTGTGCGTCCAATAGACTTTGGGTACCCGAATGTGGGCATCGTGGCGAAAGTTAGCCTGAAAGCGATCGGCATTCTCTGCCTCTTGGAGGTAGTCAATTTCCCGCAATAAAATGCTAAAAAACTCTTCGTAAATGTCCTGAAGGGCGTAGGGACGGGTAAAGGGCAGCCAGCGATCGCCCCAGCGGATGATTTCACCAATGGCCACGTAATCTAAATAAAGTTGAGACTCTAGGTTTGGACGCTGTACCTTGACGACCACCTCGTCGC
The DNA here is from genome assembly GCF_022698185.1 of Synechococcus sp. PCC 6717. Taxonomy (NCBI): domain Bacteria; kingdom Bacillati; phylum Cyanobacteriota; class Cyanophyceae; order Synechococcales; family Synechococcaceae; genus Synechococcus; species Synechococcus sp. PCC 6717. The sequence continues at coordinate 58,254 of NZ_JAKLTV010000006.1, forward strand.
CACTAAAGAGCTGCGCCCGGTGCACCTGTCCTAAGCTAGCAGCGGCTAGGGGGTTGGGGTCAAAGCGGGCAAATAGATCCTCAAGGGGTTGACCTAGGTGCTGTTCAATCAGGGCGATCGCCACGTGTGAGTCAAAGGGCGGTACTTGATCCTGCAACGTTTTCAGAGCGTCAATATAGGCCAACGGCAGCAGATCAAACCGCGTGGACAAAAACTGACCAATTTTAATAAAGGTGGGGCCTAGGGTGAGCAACTGCCGCACCAACCAGCGGGCGCGGCGGCGTTGCTGAGCAGGGCTGCGACGCTGCCAAAGGTGATCCCACAGCAATTGATGACCAAATACACCCAACACCCGCGTAATCTGACCAATGCGGCGCAGAATGAGCCAACGGTTGGGACGATAGACAGCGGGAGTGAGCGGCATGAAACAGGTATCACCAAATCAGTATGCTCTACCGAAGACAAGATTCATCAGGTTCATGGGTTAATTTGCATCTAGGAAACAGTATTTCTCATCTAGCGGCTTCGCTCAAATCTACAGTATTCCCGAGTATTCTGGAACTCGTTTTGACAAAGGAATCCAGAGTGTTGGTACTCTAACTTGTCTAACTTGCTATCAATCCCCCTGTGATGGACGAGGCATGGTAAGCTAATCCCCGTGAGTGTTTAAGGAACATCATGTCCCCTTCCCCAAAGATTGGCATTATTGGCGGTAGTGGTCTCTACAAAATGGAGGSTCTCACAGAGGTCGAAGAGGTGCGACTAAGTACCCCCTTCGGCGATCCCTCCGATGCGTTTATTTGTGGGCGGATTGGGGAGGTTCCCGTGGCCTTTTTAGCTCGCCATGGCCGAGATCACCACCTGTTACCAACGGAGATTCCCTTTCGCGCCAATATCTACGGGTTTAAGTCCCTTGGTGTGGAGTACCTGATCTCGGCTTCAGCGGTTGGCTCCCTCCAACAGGAGGTAAAACCCCTTGACATGGTGGTGCCCGATCAGTTCATTGACCGCACTCGCAATCGCATTTCCACCTTTTTTGGCGATGGCATTGTGGCACATATTGGCTTTTCTGAACCCATTTGTTCTGCGCTTGCCGCGGTATTAACCGCAGCCATTAGGGATTTGAACCTACCCGAAGTGACGCTGCACCCACGGGGTACCTATGTGTGCATGGAAGGCCCTGCCTTTTCTACATTGGCAGAGTCCAATCTTTATCGCTCTTGGGGGGGAACGGTGATTGGCATGACGAACCTGCCGGAAGCCAAGCTGGCGCGGGAGGCGGAAATTGCCTACGCCACCCTAGCGTTAGTGACAGACTACGACTGCTGGCATCCAGAGCATGACTCGGTAACGGTGGAGATGATTATCAGCAACCTACMCCGCAATGTGAAAAATGCCCAAGCCATTATTTGTGAGACAGTGAGGCGACTGGCGGCTCATCCCCCTGCTTCCAAGGCACATCACGCCCTGAAAAATGCTATTTTAACTCCCCTAGATAAGGTACCTGCACAAACGAAGGAAAAACTCAGTCTGCTGCTGGCTAAGTACTGCTAGGGCGCTAACGGGTCGGATGGGTATGTACCCGCCTCGTCAGCCTCTGTGTCACAAAATTGTGGGTAGGTAGATTTTGGGCTTAGGCAGCGACAGCGATTGAGGGCATCGGCAAGAGCCTCAAGTTTAATGGGCTTGCTCACATAATCGTCCATGCCTGCTTGAAAGCAACGTTCGCGATCGCCTGCGAGAGCATTGGCGGTCATGGCAATAATCCAAGGCCGCTGACTGGGCGGCCATTGGTTGCAGATCCGTTGGGTGGCTTCTAGGCCATCCATCTTCGGCATTTGCACATCCATGAGAATGACATCGTAGGGGCGCTGTTTCAGGGCTTCAAGGACTTCAGCCCCATTGGCCGCAACATCCGCACGATAGCCCATCCGCTTGAGGATGTGCAGCGCTACTTTCTGATTGACTGCATTATCTTCAGCAAGCAGAATCCGCAGGGGAAAGCGCACTGCCAAGCTGGGGTCAATGACGGATGCTGACACAGCAGGCTGTTGACTGGGGTTGGGGTTCAAAACCTTCACTAAGGTTTGCCGCAGTGCACTGGGGCGGATCGGCTTAGTAACGTGGGTGGTAATGTGTTCCTTGTCACTGGCGGTTTCTAGCCAACTCAAGGGAGTAAGCAGAATGACCGGGCGATCGCCCCGCTCAAGTCTGGTGGCTAGCTGCACCCCTGTCATGTGCCCCAAGGAGAAATCCAGCAGGGCAATATCCCACCTAGGAGCCTCCTGTAGCACCTGATCGGCATCCCCATAGGGGAGAGGCACCATCCCCCAGTCCTGTAATAGGGCGCAGAGATTCTCACGGCTGGCCGCATTGTCATCCACTACTAAGACGCGCCGCCCTTGTAAACAGGGGACAGCAGGCGGCGGTTTAAAGGGAACTGGGTCAACAGCCGAAATTGTAAATGTAAACGTTGTCCCTTGGCCTAGGCAACTGTCCACCTGCATGGTACCGCCCATGAGTTCACACAACCGTTGACTAATCACCAGTCCCAAACCCGTCCCCCCATACTCACGGGTAGTGGAGGCATCAACTTGGCTAAAGGGCTTGAAGAGGCGATCGAGGCGATCGCTAGGAATGCCAATCCCCGTATCTTGAACTGCAAATTGTAACGTTTCGCTATCAGAGACATAATCCACCTGGACGAGCACATGACCCTCAGGGGTAAATTTAATGCCATTACCCACTAAGTTCACTAGAATCTGGCGCAGGCGGGTGACATCTCCCTTGACTTGGGCGGGGGTTCTTAGTGTGCAGGTGTACAGTAACTCCAGGTGCTTTTCTTCTGCTTTGCTGGCCAGTAAGCTCAACACATCCTCAACACACTCGCGGACATCAAAGGGGTGTTGCTCAAGCACCAGTTTGCCAGATTCAATTTTAGAAAAGTCGAGAATATCGTTAATGATGGTGAGCAGTGCCTCACCAGCTTGGTGGAGGGTTTGCAAGAAGTCCCGCTGTTGATCGTTGAGGGGGGTATCTAAAAGTAAGTTGGTAAAGCCCAAGACCGCATTCATGGGGGTGCGGATTTCGTGACTCATTGTGGCCAAAAACTCACTCTTGGCACGGTTGGCCAGCTCTGCCTGTAACCGCGCTTGCTCCAGTTCTTGGTTTTGCTTGGCCAGTAATTGTCGCTGCTGCTGTTCGTGGTGCAGCAGGTCTGCCTGGGCGATCGCAATCCCCACTTGCGCCGCAACGGCTTCAAGGAGTTCAATTTCTTCGGCAGTCCACTCCCGCTGGCGATCGCACTGGTGCAGGCCAATAACCCCATTGGGTACCCCTTTATAGGACGTCCGCACGGCCAGCATCGATTTAATCTGAAATTGCTCTAATAGGGACGTGGCCATTCGCAACAGTGGGTCTTGACTGACATCATTAGAGACAATTGCCCTATCCGAGGCTAGGACGGCTTCGGCGTGCGGGTTACCTGCCACCGGTACATTGACACCAAACATTGACCCATAGCCCGGTTCTAGGTACTCCGCGACATTGGGGATCTGGGGCGGTGGCCCCGGCTCATAGCGATGAATTAAACAGCGGCTCACCCCAAGGGCACGGCCAATTTGACTGACGGTTGTATTAAAAATGGCCTCTGTATCTAAGCTCTGGCGAATTTGTTCCGTAATTTGGTTGAGTAACAACGTCCGCTGCATTTGCTGCTGGAGTTGTTGCCGCTGTCGGGTTTCCTGTTCCAGCAAATGCACCTGTGCTAGCCCAATTCCCACTTGCGCTGCCACACTACTGAGGAGGCTCTTAATCGCATCCGTCCATTGCCGTTGGCGATCGCATTGGTGCAACACTAGCAGACCATTGGGGCGGTTGCGATAGGAGGTTCGCACAATCAAGGCAGACCTGACACGCAATGCTATGCAATAGTCGTGAATGGAGGCTAAACGCGGGTCATTGGCCACATCCTCAAAACTTAGGATCTGATCAGAGATCAATGCTTGCTGTAGGAAATCAGCCCGCCCCAGCGCTAACCCTACGGTAGTTACCGATGGAATCCCTGGAGCGCAGTATTCCGCCACCAAGCTCACTGGAGAGGTGGCCTCCTCGTGGTACACAAAAAAAAGGCAGCGGCTGACATTTAAAGTCATGCCCACTTGCTGAACAGCGGTTTGACAGATGTGATCCCGCTCGATTTGCTGGCGAATTTCCTCCGTAATGCGGTTCAACAGCAGCGTCCGCTTCACCTGCTGCTGCAAGAACAGTTGCGCCCGCTGCCGTTCAGTGACATCACTTTGAATCCCGATGTAGTGCGTAATTTCACCCACTTCGTTAAAAATGGGTGAAATCGCCAGTTCATTCCAGAAGGGTTTGCCATTTTTGCGGTAGTTGCGCAAAATCACGCGGCAGGACTGTCCCTTAGCAATAGCATTGCGAATGGCTTCAGCCCCCGGCTGGTGGCGATCGCGCCCCTGCAAAAAGCGACAGTTCTTGCCAATGACTTCAGGGGCGCGGTACCCCGTCATTCGCTCAAAAGCGGGATTCACATAAATAATTGGGTTATCCGGCTGACGATAATCGGTAATGACAATGCCATTGGTACTGGCAATAATGGCGCGCTCCCGTAACCGTAGTTCTGCTTCAATCTGTTTCTTGGCAGTGATGTCAGTGGCCAGAAACAGAAACCCCAGCAACTGCTTGCGGCCATTGCGAATGGGCGTTACTGAAAGGAGCACGGGAAACTGCGAACCATCCCGGCGGATATACCTCCACTCCCGCTCATCCGGCAAGCCTCGCCGTGCCTGCGCCACAAACACCTCAAATCCCACTGGAATCGGTTCGCCCAACTGCTGGCTAAGGAGTGTTGCATAATGTTCAACCTCCTTCGGATCATGGAATTGCTCAGGGGTTACTTTGCCCACTAATTCAGTAGCACTGTACCCCAACCATTCCTCAGCAGTGCGGTTCATAAAACTAATCGTGCCGTTGGTGTGAGTTGCAATGATGGCATGATTAGTGCTATTAAAGATGGCTGCTTGTAAGCTACTCAACTGTTGAATGCGAGCTAGGTGCCCTTGGGTTGTCTCAAGATGATGACGGACTTCTAACTCACTAATCACTTGCCGGGCAAGGGTACGCAGTGTTTGAGCTTGTAACTCGGTTAACTGCCGGGGCTGGTAGTCGATGACGCACAGGGTACCAATCCGGTACCCTTGGGGTGTCACCAAGGGCATGCCAGCATAAAAGCGGATATAAGGCGGTCCTGTAACCAAGGGATTATCAGCAAAGCGGGCATCTTCCTTGGCATCGGCAACAACCATCAATTCCGATTGCAAAATCACATGGGCGCAGAAGGCGGCATCACGGGGGGTTTCACAGGCATCTAGCCCGACTTTGGCCTTAAACCATTGTCGGTTGCGATCAACCAAGCTAATGATGGCAATGGGGGTCTCACAAATAGCTGCGGCTAAATGGGTTATATCGTCAAAAACAGGTTCAGGAGCAGTATCAAGGATGTGGTACTGATCAAGGGCATATTGCCGTTCATTTTCATCGACTGGTATAGGAGCGGCAGGCATAACCCAAGTGACCGTTGATGTTAGGGTCTAATTTCTAGCTTAGATTATAGGAATTTGTTTTATCAAAACCATGGCAAAGCAAAACCCACCTCAATTTACGTCTTAGACGGGAAGGCTCGCGCTGTACCCGGAACGGGGCAGTGTCGAGATTAAGTATTTGTAAAGTCATGGCTGGCGAAGCACTCTGCTAGCATGGAGGTATCGCCCGTGGTGAGGCTGTTATGAAAGTCAATCGGCAAAATGTTGTGGTGGCGATCGCCTTGATCGTGAGTCTGAGCGGTGCTCTTGTCGTCCCTGTGGCTGTTGGCCAAAGTGGCGGTGGCCTACTAACGGCGGCTCAGATGCAAAAACTCAACCTCAGTGTGGCGCAAAAACAAGCCCTACTGCGGCTGACGATGAAAACCAACGAGCGTATTTTAGGCATCCTCGACAGCAATCAACAGCGCCTGTTCCGCAATGCCATTAAGCAAGGTAAGTCCACGGGTGAAGCCATGGATATGGTGGCACTACGGCCAGAGCAGAAAACACAAATGAACAAAGTGATGCAAGACACCCAAGCTGAAATGCTAACCATTTTGACCACCGAGCAAGTCAAACAACTAAAAGGCTCCCGCTAAGCTCTCCGTTGACATTGATCCGTTGACATTGAAATTTATGAGCGATGTTCTTTGGCAACCCATAGACTGCTACAGCGATATTCTCTATCACAAAGCAGCAGGCATAGCCAAAATCACCATTAACCGCCCCCACAAGCGGAATGCCTTTCGCCCCCAAACCATTGCTGAGATGAGCCATGCCTTTGAGGATGCTCGCAATGATCCGAGCATTGGCGTTGTCCTCTTGACCGGAGCCGGCCCGCATACGGATGGGAAGTATGCCTTCTGCGCTGGTGGCGATCAGAGTATTCGCGGTGAGGCAGGCTACTTAGATGCGCAGGGGGTGGCACGGCTAAATGTATTGGACTTGCAACGGCAAATTCGCAGCTTACCGAAGGTCGTCATTGCGCTGGTGGCCGGCTATGCCATCGGTGGGGGGCATGTGCTGCATTTGGTGTGTGACCTCACGATTGCTGCGGAGAATGCCATTTTTGGCCAGACCGGTCCTCGGGTAGGTAGCTTTGATGGTGGGTTTGGCGCCAGCTACCTTGCCCGAATTGTGGGGCAAAAGAAAGCCCGTGAAATCTGGTTTCTCTGCCGTCAGTACACTGCTGCCCAAGCCCTAGAGATGGGGCTAGTGAATACGGTTGTGCCGGTGGCAGAACTGGAAGCGGAGGGAGTTCGCTGGGCAAAGGAGATTCTCGGCCATAGTCCCTTGGCGATTCGCTGCCTGAAATCGGCCTTTAACGCGGACTGTGACGGTCAAGCGGGTTTGCAAGAATTGGCGGGTAATGCCACGCTGCTGTACTACCTCAGCCAAGAAAGTGCGGAAGGGAAGCAGGCATTTTTAGAAAAGCGTCCCCCCAACTTCCAACAGTTTCCTTGGCGACCTTAAGGGATGCGTTAGAGTAAATGCATGGCATTGGGAGAATCCGCTATGTGCATCTGTGTCAATTGTGCCCTTGTGGATCGCTGCACCACTTACCATGCGGTTGAAGCACAGCATCAGCAGCCCCACCTGACCCTAGCCCCAGACTTCACGCCCATTGAACCCACTATTAACGTCAATATCCGCACCTACGGTGACGAAATTCAACTGGAGTGGGATGTGGTCGGCTGTGCTAGTTTCATGGAAGAGCAAGGTCGGTGGTCGCGTTTACGCCCTGGTGAATTAATTCCCACGTAGGAGTTATCCTGCCATTGGTGGGCGATCGCCCCTTACGAGGACATTTGGGGATACCCATGGGACGCGGTCGCCTACGTCAGCAGCTTGACTTTTTTATTCACTCCCCGCGGGTGGAGGTGGGGTTAGTCATCTTAATTCTTACCTCTGCCGTGTTGGTCGTGGTGGATATCTTATGGGTGGGGCAAGGACGACCTAACGTTGTCCTGATGCTGGCAGAGCTGCCCCTGCGGATGTGTTTTTTTATTGAGCTATTTGTACGGTTTGCGATCGCCCGMAAAAAAAAGCGATTTTTCCGCCACTATTGGCTGGATATCATTGCCATCTTGCCCATGCCACCACAGCTAACCCTATTCCGCCTGCTACCGCTGCTGCGGCTGCCGCGCGCTGCCATTCTCATCAACCGTAACCTGCATTACCTTTCACCGCAGGTCTCCGGCGTGTACAGTGTCCAAATTTCGGCGCTGTTAATGATTGTGTTGATCATGCTCTTTGGGGGGCTAGCCTTTTATATCATCGAAGGAACGAGTAACCCCGACATTCAAAACTTAGGGGATGCCCTGTGGTACAGCTTCTTTTCACTCATCTCGGCAGAGCCGATTGGTGCCTATCCGCAAACCCAGGCTGGGCGCGTCATCACCCTTGTSGTCGTGCTGGCAGGAGTAACCCTCTTTGCCGTTTTTACCGGTTTGATCTCTGCCTTGATGGTGAAACGCCTGCAGTCCGTTATGAACATTAAAAACTTTGACCTTGATGAACTGCGCAACCACATTATTCTCTGTGGTTGGAATCGCAGTGCCCCCCTTGTGCTGCAAGAATTACAGAGCGATCAGCAAACTCGCCACGCTCCCATTGTCATTGTGGTGGAGCTAGAGCAACTACCCCTCAATGAACTGCGCTCCGTGRATCAAAACCGCCTGTACTTTCATCAGGGAGACTATACCCGCATCGATGTTCTGGAAAAAGTGCAAATTTACCATGCGTCGCGGGCGATTCTTTTGGCAGACACCAGTCAACCCCGTAGTGACCAAGACCGTGATGCCCGCACGGTGTTGGCCGCCCTCACGATTGAAAAACTAAACCCTAGCATTTACACCTGTGCCCAACTGTTAGATCGCAATAACAATGTGCAGTTGCAGGCCGCGGGGGTAGAGGACGTGGTGGTGGCTGATGAAATGGCCGGACACCTGATTGGGAATGCGGTGCGCAACCAGGGCGCGATGGATGTGTTTGCCGAGCTAATTACAGTACAGGTGGGAAATCAGTTTTATCGCTTGCCCTTGCCGGCTCCATTGGCCTCGCAGTCCTTTTGGCAGGTACAAAGCTACTTAAAAAAAGAGTACGATGCTCTACTCATTGCGGTGGAGCGCCGTACAGATGGCCGTCGCCAAACCTATGTCAACCCTCCGGCAGACTATCCGTTACAGTTAGGGGACTACGTTGTTATGATTGCACGGCAATGTCCGCAGTGGAGTTAGCCCCATGGAAATCTCTAGCCAAGTGCAACTCCCCTACCCTCGCGAGCAAGTGTATCGCACCTATCGCGATCGCCTGCCGGAACTGGTGGCGTGGATGCCCAATGTCCGCCAAATTGATCTCAAAGAACGCTCAGAACAGCCCAATACCTTGGATATGGTCTTAGTCTGGCATGGCGGTGGTGAAATTCCTGCGGCGGCGCGTGCCCTCCTCAGTGAGGCGATGCTGTCTTGGACGGACTACTCCCACTGGGATGATCAAGGCTATCGCACGCAGTGGCGCATTGCCCCCCACGCTTTTACTGAGGCGATTGACTGCCAAGGGGAAAACCAATTTATTGCCACTGCCGATGGCACGATCATTACCAGCCGCGGGCACCTCCGCATTGACCCGAAACACATTCATGGGGTGCCCTCATTTCTGGCGGGGATAATTKCCCGAACCGTTGAAGACTACTTAGGACAGCAAATTGAGCCAAATTTTCAACAACTAGCCGCCAGTGTGGCAGCATTTTTAGCAGTAACTTACCACGTCTCCCCAGAGTAGGGAGAATCTTCTTGCCTTGAGGTGATACATTATAAACATTTGTAAACAGGGTCGCTACCCCTTGTTGTTGAGACTGCCCCTATGAAACCCATCAACCGCCTCTACCGTGCTGAGCAAGTTTGCCTCATCAGTCATATTATGGCCATGGCCTTTGGCTTGGCGGGCTTACTGCTAGTGGTGCCCCATCCAGAATTTATTCTCGCGTTGCCGCCGTGGGGGCAGCAGCTCTTTCAACTCAGTATGGGGAGCGGTGGTGTGGTGTATATTGTGCTGGGGGCGGTTGCGATCGCCCTGCACGCCTACCGCAACTTTGGCCTTGGCAAACTCTTGGGGTTTTTACTACCCGCCCTTGGCATCTCCTTAACCAGTGAATTGCTAGGGACAAGCACGGGCTTTCCCTTTGGTCACTATGGCTACCTCAGTGGCTTAGGCTACAAGGTTGCGGGGTTGGTGCCCTTCACCATTCCACTGTCATGGTTTTATATGGGGCTGGTGACCTTCCTGTTCGCCTACAGCGGTTTTATCAGCCGCCCGCTGCGGGAGGGAAAGCGGATCGGTCTTGGGGCAGGGGTGATCACAGTGGGGCTGGCCGCCATTTTTTTGACCGCGTGGGATTTCGTTTTGGATCCCGCCATGAGTCAAACTGCGGTGCCCTTCTGGCAGTTTCAGGATGTCGGCGAATTTTTTGGGATGCCCTACCGCAATATTTTAGGTTGGACGGGCACTGCTGCCGTGTTTATGGGCTTGGGGCTAGTGGCGTGGTGGCCTAAACCCMTGGTGGTGAACCGTACACAACTCATTACCCCCCTTGTTATTTATCTTGTGAACTTTGCCTTTGGGGCTATGATTACTCTCACGGCCCTTGACCAGCGGTTTTGGATTCCCACGACCCTAGGGGTAGTGCTGGGGGTGGTTCCTGTGGTTGCGCTGTGGTGGAGTGCCGATGCCACCCCCCTAGAGGAAGTTCAAGGGGTCAACATCAATACTTAAGCGTACCTCCCGCGGGCACTGCTCCTTGAGGGTGATCAGGTGGGGGCTGAGGGTGGCTAGGGTGCCAAACCGCCCCTTGAGGAGAATTTGCCAGCGGTAGCGCTCGGCAATTTTGGCGATCGCCGCTGGGGCGGGGCCGAGTACCTGCCAGTCCCCAGTTTGCATCGGTGGTAGTGCAACCAACTGATCCGCCACCATGGCCGCGGTGGCAGCAACGCGATCGCCATCCTTGCTACTGAGGCGCAGCAAAATCAACTGGCAATGGGGGGGGTATCCGAGGGGTTCACGGCTGGCAAGTTCCTGCTGGGCAAACTCCTGCCAAGCGTAGGCTTTAACCGCACCAATCACGGGATGCTCGGGCACATAGGTTTGCAAAATCACCTGTCCGGGCAGGTGCCCTCGCCCCGATCGCCCCGCCACTTGCGTGAGAATTTGAAACGTGCGCTCTGCCGCTTGGTAGTCGGGCAAATGGAGCAGCCCATCCGCTGCTAGAATCCCCACCAGAGCCACCTGGGGTAAATCAATCCCCTTGGTCAGCATTTGGGTGCCCACCATAACATCGGCCTCCCCCGCGGCAAACGCTGCAAGCAGCTGGCGATGCGCTCCCTTGCGCTGGGTGGTGTCACTGTCAAACCGCAGCACCCGCAGATCTGGAAAAAGGCGATTGAGCTCGGCCACCACACGCTGGGTACCGCTGCCAAAGGGCTTGAGGTACGGCGAATCGCAGACTGGGCAGCGCTGCGGCACCCCTTGGCTGTAATTGCAATAGTGACAGCGCAGCACCTGGCTATGCTGATCGTGCAGATGCACCGTCAGGGAGACACTGCAATGGGGGCAGTCAATGGCACTGCCACAACTGCGGCAGGACACAAAGGTGCTGTGGCCGCGCCGCTGAATAAACAGAATGGCCTGTGCCTGCTGTTGCGGCAGGTGTTTTAGGGCATTTTGCAGCAGGCGGCTAAACATGGTGCGGTTCCCCCGCCGCAACTCCTCGCGCATATCCACGACGGTGATGGGCGGGAGGGGCACCGCATGAATGCGCTCGGGCAAACTCAAGTAGGTGATGTGCCCCGCTTGGGCACCCTGCCATGTGCTCAGGGCTGGCGTGGCAGACCCTAAAATTAAGGGGCACTGATCCTGTTGCGATCGCCACCGCGCCACCGTGCGGGCATGGTAACAGGGCTGCGGTTGATCCTGCTTGTAGCCACTGTCGTGCTCCTCATCCAGCACAATTAGCCCCAACCCCGCAAGGGGCAGCAAAATTGCCGACCGGGTGCCAATCACCACCCGTGGCTCTGCCAATAGCGTCAGCCGCCACGTATCGTAGCGCTCGCCATCACTGAGGCCACTGTGGTACACCACCACCCGATCGCCAAAGCGTGCCCGCACCCGATCCGTTAGCTGGGGAGTCAAGCCAATTTCTGGCACCAATAGCAGCGCCGATCGCCCCTGCGCCAAGCACGCCCCAATCGCCTGTAAATACACCTCAGTTTTGCCAGACCCCGTCACACCGTGCAGCAAAAACTCCTGCGCCCGTCCTAAGCTGGCCATAATTGCCGCTAGGGCGCTCTGCTGCGCCAACGTCAACCCTTGCGGCTGATCCGCTGGCACCGCCATCCCCTGATCAAGGCGACAGCGCTGCCGCGCCACAATGGCCACGTACCCGCGCTCTACCAAGCGTTGGATCGTTTTAGGACTGCTGCCCGTAGCCCGCAATAGGTCTTGCAGCCAACAGTCTTGGGGCTGTTGCCGTAAATAGTCCACAATCCGGCGTTGGCGATCGCTCAGATCAGCCCCATCGCAGCGCAACAGCACCACCGCCTGTTGCCACTGCGCCTGTGCTTGAGGTGGCGCAGCCCAATAGACCTCAACCACCCCAAGGCGCACTAACTCAGCAATTCCCCGCTGCGATCGCGGCACGTGCTGCGCCACATAGCGCAGACTGTAGTCCCCCGTCGCACTCTTTTGCAAAAACGTGAGCACCTGTTGCGCCCCGACCGATAGGGGCGGTATCGCGGTTGTGCGTAACCGCAGCCGCCGTTGCGATCGCCCCAACACCCCCGGCGGTAACGCCGTCCGTACCACCTGTATCAGCGGCGTACAGTAATAGGCGGCCACCTGCTCTAGGACGTGCCAGTAGCCCACCGGCAAAAACGAGGTACCCACCACCGCCGTCAACGGCCGCACCTGCTCTGCGGCCACCGCCTCCGGCAAATCGCTTAGCACCTGCAAGACAATTCCCCGCAGCAGTTGTTGGCCAAAGGGCACCTCCACAATGTCCCCCGCCGCCACGGTCCAGCCCGCCGGCACCCCGTAGGTATAGGCCTCCTCCACCCCTGGGCAATCCACGAGCACACTCACCCACTGCCCCAGCGTAGGTGCAACAGACGATGTCAAGCGCTCCTCTCGCCCGTGATCTAAGTCACCACCAATGACCATCGCAGCCGTCAAAATACAAAATTAGAGCATATAGTGTTGCGGCATATCCAAGATTCTTGGCGGGTGGCACGCGATCAAGGGCAACATCCCCTGAGACGCTCACCCCTAAACCACAAAAAGTAAAATTTTATGAAGAGCCCACCGTCACCATGAAATTTTTTAAGAAAAAATAACCACACTAAAGTAAACCCTTGCCGGTTCCGATCACCGCTCCTTGCTTGTCTTTCATAAGGTTACCCTATGACTCAGCAGCACCGACGCTTTGGCCTCTCTAAACGGCAGTATCGCAAGCTGATTCGCAGCATTCGCCATCTTTTCTATCAACTGCGGCTGTGGTTACAGCGTCGCCTTTCGCCAGTGCTGCGACAACGCCGAGGGCGACCCGCGCGCTTTGGCCGAGCCGGTTTTGTGTTGCCCACCGCCATCATCGTTATCTTGGTGCTGACCCTAACGGTGGGTGCCCTGATGCTGCGCACCCTGAATCGCACCAGCCAAGTGGCCGGCGAACGTCAAGATATTCAAGTCCTCAACGCCGCCACCCCGGCCATTGACCGTGCCAAAGCCAAACTGGAATACCTCTTTACCCGCGAACCCCGCCGTCCCAGTGGGGTACCCGGCGAGGCGCGGCTACAGGAACTGATGCTCAACGAGGGCGCAAACCCTGACCCCTACACCCTTGCCGACGAACAGCGAATTGACATCAATGGCGATGGCGCGGTGGATAACGCGTGGGTCTTTCAGCCCACCCCCAACTCCATTGTCGCCTACTCCATTTTGATGACCCGCCCCAACGATACCCAAATCAACCAAAGCGATGCCGCCAAAGCCGCCGCCTTAGTCACCCGTAACCGCGCTCTGAATATTGCTGAAGCGGGTGGTCAGTGTGCCAGTGTGGGTGGCACCGCCGCTGGCAGCGCAGAAGCAGGGTGGGATAGTATTGGCACCGCTAGTTTGCGCAAGAACTTTCAGGTCAACGCCTTTGTCTATGAAAACCGCAATGGCGGTCAARCCCTTGCCACCCTTGATTTTGTGCAAGAGCGCGAGTTAGATCGCGGCAATAAGTGGGGGGCATGGTTCCGCAATGACCTTGAAATTTTTCCAGGGCCGCCCTTCCGCTGGAATGGTGCCATACACACAGAGGGGAGTATTTTTGTGGGTGGCGGCAACAACTTCACCGCCTATCTTGTCAGCTCCCCCAACTCCTGCATCTATACCCGTGCCGCCTCAGAAATTACCGCCGCCCAGGTTCCGGATATTTACGACATGGATCGCGATGGCAATACCACAGAACCCGTGTTCCAAGGACAGTTTATTGCCGGTACCCTGCGGGACAATAACACCAACGGCATCACCACGGTGCACTCCTACCGCGAGCCACCAGCCAGCCCCTACACCACTGGTGATAGCGACCCCCCCGGCCAAAATACGCAGTTTCGAGCCAGCCGTGACTCTGTTGTCGATTCCGTTAGCCAACCGGCCCAACTCGCCCTGAATCCGGTGCTGATTGTAACTCAAGATCGCAGTCGTTCGCGTGCGACAGACACCAGTAACGCCAGTTTTCGGGCGAGCAACTGGAACCAGCAGTTTTATGGTCCAGCAGACAGCGGCGGCACAGGGCGTTTCTCGAACCAGCAGGTCTCAAAGCCCTACGTGGATGATACCTACCGCGCCGACGATCGCTACGGGCCTAAACCGGTCTATGCCAACGTTACTCGCGATGCCCTTGAGAATGATCCTGCCGTAGCCGCAGAATTTGCCGATCGCGTCGTGCCGCCCGGCACCCTAATTGGCAGCCAAATTCCCAGCACTAACCAACTCCTGCTGCGCAATACCGTCCCCGCCTCTGCCGAGGTCGATCGCCGCACCGAAGTCGGCCTCGATGGTTACTGGGAGCGCCGCGCCCGCCAAGAAGGGCTACGGGTGATTGTGGGTGAACGTCTTGAACTCGGTAAACCCCTCGACCCGCCCGCAGGCAACACTGCCAGCAACAACCGCCGCAACGAGTTTTACCAGCATCGCACCCTGCGCGATGACCTCGCCGCCGTGCAAGCCACCGCCATTTACCACTACAAAGCGGCGGGCACCACTATTAACTCCAGCATTCCCGATCCCTTTGTGCAGCCCTATCCTGGCCAAGATACCGGCGGTTACCAACCCGTTGCCTGCCTCGCCACCACCCACCACCACGGTACCCCCCAAGCAGCGCTGCGCAGCATTATGTTTAACCAGTACGCTGGGGTAATCCTGCCTGATTGGTTTCGGTTCTTTGACTTCTTTACTGGCCGCGGCACCAACGGCTGGGAGTTTATTCCCCCTGACCCGAACACCCCCGCGATGCAGCAGGCACTGGCCAACTTAGTGGCCTATGCCGCTGACACAAGCCAAAATGGCACCGGCATGCTGGGTGCCTTTCCAGCGCGTCAAGAAGCAGGCCAAATTCACCCCGACCCTGTGCGTACCCGTGCCGGTAACTTTTCTAACCTTGCCCGTGCCCTCGACCCCACCTACGGCAACAATAGCTTGGCCGACCAAAGCACCAAGCAAACAGCGGCCTGTATGCTAGGGATGCTCGCCCACAGTGTTAATACTCTGGAGCGTCTTAGCTATGATAGCCCCAATGAAGATAGCCTCGATGAAACGCAGCTTAAAAAGCTCAACGAGGCGATCGGCAAGTTAGATGAGTTTCAGCAGGTCCCGTCAGCACCAAAGCCCCAAACCAACGGGGCAGTCTTTGTCCTCCGCGACGGCCCCACCACGAGTGTTGTGCAAGTCTATCGCCAAGGCATTTCCCCGAATTTCACCCTCTCCTATCGTGGCGGCTATCTGGATGCCAATGCCTACATCAGCGCCCTCATTAAGAACTGGTCAGCGCGCCCACTCCAAGAAACCGATGCCGATGATGTCAATGCGCGGCTGGCACGCCTCATTGCCCTCAAAGAGCAAGTCAAGTATGACCGCGACCCAGAAAAATACACCTGCGATATTCCTAGGGAGAAATACCCCTACTTATGGGATGCCTTTTGTTTAGTGCGGCGCGGCTTCGTCATTGGCCAGCAGTTTACGATGCCCAAGGCTGACGACAAGCCGGTCAAAGTTCAGATTGAAGATGCCCCCAGCTATAACTTTCATGTCCGGCCGGATGATAAGAACAAGGATGTCTATATTGCTGGCGTAGGTCGTATGCAGTTAATAGACTTTCGCATTGATGACACGGGCAAATTGCTGTGGGTAGAATTGCGAAACGCCTATCCGCCTGAACAGGCGGGTCCCTTCCCTGGTGCTGAGATTCTGGCAGGTGCCTCCGCCTCGATCATGGACGAGCCACCACCACTAGCTGGAACGGTCACTGGCACGCTGACCATTCCCAGCCAAGCAGGCGATATAGTGAGCGGCACTCTGAACATACCAGACGTGAAGGAGGGCGATATTCTTGAAATGCGCCTTGGAAAGACTTTTGCGGGTCGCTATGTGGTGACTCAGGATAGCCCTCTCCAACTGCGCTACCTTGGCGGCAGCTCTTCCGGAGCTTCTTTTAAAGACCCTGTTTTTGTCCATCTAGGAAATCGCAACCCAGATGACCCAAGTGCGCTAACACGCATTCTCGGCACCTTTAACACCGCCATTAAATATCCCGCCCTAGCCGCAATCTTCAAGGGTATGGATCTGGCGGACATTGAGGACATTGCGGCAGACCCCCGCCGCAATACGGGTGAGTTCCTTATTCCTAACGAGGCGGCCACGGGTGTAACCATTAATTCCCAGCGTTTTCCCAATCGCCTCAATCAAATTATTGACTTTGCGGGCAATGCCCGGAATGTGGCCTTTTTGGACAATACCCTGTTTAATGGCCGCGAGGAAATGGCCGTGCGGGAAATGGACTTCGACCTCGACCTGCTGCGGCGTACCCCCATTGGGGGTGACACATGGCTGCCGATGGGGGGCATTGTCTATGCCTTCCGCGAAGATGCCGTGCGCGAAGATGGCATTGCTCGGCCCGCGGTCAGTGGTCAAAACTGGATGAATACCAATCCAGCCGCGCCGCACGATCCGACATTGGCGGCCAATGGCATTTCCACAAAACCGGTGGACTTCTTCCCCGATCCCATGCGCCGCCCCAATGGCTTCCGCCTCTGGAATGGCGTGCGCCTCGATCGCCAAGGCATTAGTGCCGATCGCAACATTGCGGGCTTGTCGTTTATTAGTGATAACCCTGTGTATATCCAAGGGCACTTTAACTGGCATAGTACCAATGGCAGCACCAGCGAAGCGAACCGCATCGAAGAGTTTACCCAAAAACTACCCAACGACTTTGATGCCACAAGCTTCTACAACAACCGCACCACCCTCGACGGTCGCTTTGCCCGCCCCACCTCAGATACCTGGCGCCCCACAGAAATTATCGGAGATGCTGTCACCATCCTCTCGAATAACTTCTGTAATGGTTCTGCCAACGATTACTTTGCCCAAGCCTACAACAATAACATCCAAGAGTACGGCAAGGAGTCACCGGAAAACGTGGCCACAAACTATACCCAAGAAACAGCGAACAATGCGCGGGTGAACAATCCCGCCAATACGCCGATCTATACGACCTGTGCCACCAGCGCTAACCTGCGCACCTCGTTCCTCAATGCCAACCGCCCCAGCGCCGATCTGCCGCGGAATTCCGTTTGGCTGCGGGAAAGCCCCTTTGACCCCAGCTCCCCCATTTTTGTGGATCGCAATGGCACACCATGGGCGGTGAATCATACTAACGGTGAGCGAGTTGATCGCACTTACAATGCCTATTACGATTTCACGAACGGGCGATCGTTGATTTCCCCAGCCGACACTCGCGTCAATGCCGTGCTGATCAGCGGGGTTGTGCCCYCCCGCCCCACCCAGTCCTACGGCGGCATGCATAACTTCCCGCGCTTCCTTGAAGCATGGGGCAACCTCTGGATTCAGGGAGCCTTTATTCAGCTCAACTTTTCCACCCAAGCGACAGGTCCCTTTGATCAAGACCAGTGGGAAGTGCCCGCAACCGCTGCCTGTCGCGATGTCAACACCGCCTTTAACTGTGCTGCCGATGGGGCTGAGCGCATTAACTACTATGGTGCACCCACTCGGCGCTGGGGCTACGATGTTGGCCTCCAGCTAGCGCCCGCCGGGCCCGTTGCTAGCCGCTTTATTACCCCCGCCCGCCAACGCAGCGAGTACTACACTGAGTTGCCCGCCGATGATCCGTACATTCTGCGGCTGCGCTGTGCCCAACGCCCAGGCGGCGGCGGCAGGGTAGATCCCAGCGTTACCGGTTGCCCCGCCTAATCTGGAGGTTTCTGCCATGGGTATCGTGTTTACACCAGTCCGTTATGCCCAACGCGGTCTTACCCTTGTGGAGTGCATTGTGGCCATTCTTGTCGTGAATGTGGCGGTTGCCGCCTTAGCTGCGCCCCTTATGCTCGTGGCAGCCACGCGGGTGCAAAACGATCGCATTGCCCAAGCCACTGCCCTTGCCCTTGCCGAAGCCGATCGCATGCGCGTCCTGATGGAGCAGGGGGTAAATGTGACCACTAACGTCATTCCACCCCAAAGCTCAGTAAGTGCAACACTGGGGGAGCCAAATCTGCTCTCAAGCCAGCCCCCTCCCACGACCGTGACCACCTGTACTGGCGGCGGCATGGGGTTGCCCACAGCCGCCACCCAAGGCTGCTTGCGCACCTTTAATAACGCTCAATTTGTCGTGCAGATGTATCGTGGCACCCTCACCTTTGGCCCCAATAACCGCATCGTTGGTTACCCAATGCAGGTGCGGGTCTATAACCGCGCCACATTTACTGATGGCAGCCCCAGTACCGCCACGCCCATTCAGCAGCAACCCGCCACCATGACGAGTTCCATTGGTAATGTTGGCTTACCCTTAGCGGTCATCACCACCGATATTGTGCAGGGGGATTCGAGCACAACGCTTTGTTCGATTAGTAAATGTTCCTAAAATCAAGGCAGACGAGCGATGAAACTGCGGCATTGGCGGCGGGCAACCCAAGGATTTACCCTAATTGAGCTATTGGTATCGTTCCTGATTGGCTCAGTGATCACGGTCTCTCTGGGCGCCATTTTAATTGACATGATTGAAACCGAATCTCGGGAAGCCTCCCTGAACGAGGTGCGGCAAGAACTTCAATCCGCCATGAACTTTATTATGGCAGATTTGTCCCAAGCCACCTTTGTCTATGATGGCAACTGCTTACAGGGTGCTGGCCTGTGCGCTAGCGCTAATGGCAGTAGCCGCACCCCCATTACCAATTATTTACCTAACTTTGGCGCCAATATCCGCCCCATTTTAGCCATGTGGATTTTAGAGCCGTTGCCCTACGATAATAACCCTGCCTTTGTGCTGCCCACCAGTTGCCCAGCCAATAATCAACAGTGCCTGCGAATTCAAAATGCCCGCCGGGCTTACACGCTGGTGGTTTACTACCTCGATACAACCGCAGATAGCCAATGGCAGGGTGTTGCTCGGCTACGGCGCTATCAATTACGCCAGTATGCCACCATCAACGGCACCACAATTACCCAAACCCCCGGCTATGTGGATCCAACGGTGAATACAAACTTTGTGGCATGGCCGTTAGATTTAAATACCAATGCGAACTTGCAAGCATCCAGCCCCAGTAATGATCTAGCCAACGCACCGGTCGTTGCCGATTTTATTGATAGCAACTGGACCGATGTTGCCAGCACCCCGATTGCCTGCCAAGGGGCTGTGAGTAGTCCTACTATCAATGCCTATGTGCGCACTCCCCTGCTGAGCACTTCACCCCCAAACAGCTTTTATGCCTGTGTTCAGAGTCGTGGCTCGAACTTCAACACCSCCACCTTTGTGTATCTGCGCGCCAATCCTCGGGGCAAGCCCGCCATTCGCACCCAAGATGAAGCGGTACGGCCGGTCTTAACCACCACAGTGCTCAGTCGTGGCGTATATCAAAAAGTGCCCGGTAACTAAAGGAGGACTCAGCATGACTCAGGTGCCTAACATAATGGCAGTGCGGCGGCGCTACAGTGGCTTTACCCTTATTGAAACTCTAGTTATTGTGGTGCTTGTGGCGCTGATTGCCAGCTTGGCCGGGGTGTCGTGGTTCTCGTTGTTAAGCGAGCAACGGATGCGATCGGGGGTCAATGAAGTCATTTCCGCGATGCGGCTCGCGCAAGCCGGAGCGCGGCGGGAAAACCTCCGCTGGACGGTGGCCTTTCGCACCCAGGGTAACCGGGTGCAGTGGTCTGTGAATCGCGCCACGACCCCTGTTGCCCAGTGGCAGTGGCAAAACCTGCTCGAGAATGATGCGGATAAATTGCAGATTGTTGCTGCGCAAACAACCTTGCCCTTAGATGGGGGAATCTATCGCCTGACCTACGAGTTTAATGGTCGTGTGGCCATTACCAATACGCCACCGCAACAAATTACCTTGCAGCCAGTGGGGAGTGCTGCCGCCAATAGTCAGCGCTGTGTCCAAGTGGTCACGCTGCTGGGCACGATTCGATCGCGCAAGGGTAGCGAGTGCGCGTAATTGCCCTCATCCCCAACCCTTCTCCCCAGGGAGAAGGGAGCTAAGGTTTTTGTGCCCTCTCCTTTGGCAGAGAGCTAGGGTGAGGGTTAGCCAAAAGCTAATATTTTGATAACAATAGATCATATACACTCACGAATGCTAATATAGTGGTATGACTTATGTACCACTACGAAAAGCAGTCAAAAGGCTGGGACTACACCCAAATACACTAAGGAAGTACGCCGATAATGGGAAGATCGAAAGCATCAGAAACGAAGCAGGGCAAAGACTCTTTAACGTCGAGTCTTACTTGCGCGGTGCAACTAGAGCTTCCATTGTTTGCTACTGCCGTGTCAGCTCAACCAAGCAACGAGATGACCTTGGTAGGCAAATCGCTTACATGCAATCACTCTACCCAGAAGCCGAAATCATCAAAGATATCGGCAGTGGAATCAACTTCAAGCGCAAAGGACTGCAAACCTTACTGGACAGACTTATGCGCGGAGATAAGCTCACGCTTATTGTTGCCTGTCGTGACCGACTGTGCCGGTTCGGGTTTGAACTCATTCAGTATATGGTCGAACAAAACGGTGGACAAATCGTGGTTCTCGAAAACACTGTACACTGTCCCGAATCAGAACTTACCTCGGATCTTCTCTCCATTCTCCACGTCTTCTCGTGTAAGATGCATGGACTCAGGAAATACATTAAAAAAATCAAGGAAGATCCGGATATTCCTAAAAGCAACTCAAAAGCAAATAATTAAACAGTGGTTTGGTGTTTCTAGGTTTGTCTACAACACCACGGTTAAACTACTGCAAGATTCGACTATTAAAGCAAATTGGAAAGCAGTTAAGACCGATATATTGAATGGATTACCTGATTTTTGTAAATCCGTTCCCTATCAAATTAAGTCAATTGCTATCAAGGACGCTTGCAAAGCTGTTAGCAATGCTAAGAAAAAGTTTAAAAATGGTGGTGGTATTAGCAAGGTAAAATTCAGGTCTAGAAAAGACCCAATTCAGTCTTGCTACATTCCTAAATCTGCGGTTTCAGACAGGGGAATTTATCACACTATTTTAGGTGAGGCAACATTCAAAGAAGCCTTACCCCAAAGCTTTGGTGATTGTCGATTAGTAAAAGCCTATGGCGACTACTACCTGACAGTACCAGAGGAAGTGTCACGGCAACAGTCCGAGAACCAAGGACGTGTCGTGGCGCTAGATCCGGGCATCAGAACGTTTATTACCTTCTTTTCGGAGTCTAGCTTTGGTGAAATTGGAATTTCAGCTAATATCCAAATTCAAAAACTTTGTTTTCGACTAGATAAAGTAATTTCTAAAATTGCCAAAGCTAAGTGTAAATCCAAAAGAAGATTGAAACTTGCTGCGACTAGACTGCGAGGTAAGATTAAAAACCTTGTAGATGAACTGCACAAGAAAACCGCCCGATTTTTGGTTGATAACTTTGACGTTATTCTGTTGCCAACCTTTGAAACATCCCGAATGTCGAAGAAGGCAAAGCGACGAATTAGGTCAAAGTCAGTGCGCCAAATGCTGACACTATCTCATTATCGCTTTAAGCAGTTTCTCAAGCATAAAGCTTTTGAGTCTAACAAAGTGGTGATGGATGTCAATGAAGCGTACACATCAAAAACAGTTAGTTGGACTGGTGAAATAATCCACAATCTTGGTGGTGCTAAATTTATCAAGTCTCCAACTGACGGGCGGGTAATGCCAAGGGATCTAAATGGTGCGCGAGGGATTTTCCTTCGTGCATTGGTTGATACGCCCTCACTTCGTGAGTGTATTTGTTAACAGATGTTAGCAAAAAAGTATCGGTCGCAAAAGATGCAAACCTGAAAATCATACTCCTATTCAGCAACCCCTAATTGACACTAAATGACTAAATGACGATTGATTTTTCGACGGCACAGCAGCTTAGTCACCAGCTCTTTGCAGCTCTTAAACCTGCGGAAGCTTTGTTCATTGAGTTTACGGGGGAGTCGAGCCAATTCATCCGCTTTAATCGGGCACGGGTACGCCAAATTGGCACAGTGGCGCAAGCAATGGTGACCCTGCGGCTGCAAACCCAGCAGCGGACGGCCAGCAGCTCGTTTCCCTATACTAGCGATCTCGATCAAGCGGGGGCGATCGCCCAGCTTGAGGCGCTGCGCTCAGAGACGCTACAACTGCCGGAAGACCCCTACCTCAGCCCGCCGGTAGATACTGGCTCGATTCAAGAGACCTATATGGGCTGTCTGTTGCCTCCTGAGGCGGCGGTGGAAGCGCTCCTAACGCCGGTGCAAGACTTAGATTTTACTGGCATTTACAGTGGCGGCACCATCGTGCGGGGGAGTTTTAATTCCGCCGGTCAGGATCACTGGTTTGCAACGGAAACCTTTTGCCTCGACTATTCGCTCTTTACGGCGGCGGGCAAGGCCGTTAAAAATACCTACGCCGGTACCCATTGGGATCAGGGGGTCTATCATGCCCAAATTGAGGGCGATCGCCAGCAGTTATCTCAACTAGACCAACCCGTGCGCTCCCTCAGTCCCGGACGTTACCGCACCTACTTTGCCCCGGCGGCGGTGGCGGAATTGGTGGGAATGCTCTCGTGGGGTGCCGTCAGTGAGGCCAGTTATCGCCAAGGGGGGAGTGCTCTTGCCAAGCTGCGGGATGGTGCTGCCTCCCTATCGCCCCTATTCAGCTTGCACGAAGACTTTACCGCAGGAACCGTTCCCCGTTTTAATGCCGATGGCGAGATTGCCCCAGCCTGTGTGCCCCTCATTACGCAGGGACACCTGCACACGCTCTTGATCAGCCGCCGCACCGCCCAAGAGTACGGCCTGCAAGCGAATGGTGCCAGTGCCCACGAAGGATTGCGATCGCCCCTAGTTTTACCGGGAACACTGGCGGCAGAGGATTGCCTCAGCGCCCTAGACACCGGCCTTTACGTGGGTAACTTGCACTACCTCAACTGGAGCGATCGCCCCAGTGGCCGCATAACCGGCATGACCCGCTACGCCTGCTTTTGGGTCGAGCGGGGGAAAATTGTTGCCCCCATTACGGATATGCGCTTTGACGATAGCCTTTACGCCTTTTGGGGCGAGCAACTAGACGCTTTCACCAACACACCCGTCTGGATTGCCAATACCGATACCTACGAGCAGCGATCGCTGGGCGGCACCACAGTCCCCGGAATGTTAGTAAAAGCTTTTAACTTCACCCTTTAGTGACTATCTTCTGTGCCGTATCCCCTATAACTTGTTGAGGTGACGATGAACCGTTCCCTTTCCCACACTACACCACCCCATCCTACCCTGCCACCGCTAGAAAATGGTGATGCCCTGACGCGCTGGGAATTTGAGCAGCGCTATGCCGCCATGCCCCAGGTCAAAAAAGCCGAACTGATTGAGGGAATTGTCTACATGGCCTCTCCCCCGGGCTTTGAATCCCATGCCGAACCCCACGCCAACCTGATTGGTTGGCTCTGGAGTTACAAGGTGTCAACTCCTGGCACTCGTTTGGGGGATAACTCTACCGTACGGCTAGATTTGGACAACGAACTCCAACCCGATGCCATCCTGTTAATTGACCCTCGTGCAGGGGGGCAAACCCGCTTCAGCACCGATGGTTATATTGAGGGGGCACCGGAACTGGTGATCGAAATTGCTGCCAGTTCGGCCACAATCGACCTGCGAGATAAGAAACGTGCCTACCGACGTAACGGCGTACAAGAGTACTTGGTGTGGCAAGTGCTTGATCGCAAGCTGGACTGGTTTCACCTCCAAAACGGTGACTATATTCCCCTGCAACCCGACTCTGCTGGTATCCTGCGTAGCCCTATGTTTCCGGGTCTTTGGCTGGCTTTACCCGCACTGCTAGCAGGTGACATGGTGCTGGTGCTGGCAACTCTGCAACAGGGGCTACAGACACCAGAGCATCATGCCTTT
The DNA here is from genome assembly GCF_022698185.1 of Synechococcus sp. PCC 6717. Lineage (NCBI taxonomy): Bacteria > Bacillati > Cyanobacteriota > Cyanophyceae > Synechococcales > Synechococcaceae > Synechococcus > Synechococcus sp. PCC 6717. The sequence goes on from NZ_JAKLTV010000006.1 coordinate 82,547, forward strand.
GTCCAGCAATTGCGGGAGCAGATTCCGCAAGATTTTGCTCAACGATCGCCCGAAACACCACAAGAAACTGTCTGACTTAACCAGTAAGGCGATTTTTGAAAAAGACTGTACCATCAGTAATCCTTGGAAGGGCATGGTAACCACGCCCCTACAGTGTTGCCTATGAGGAGCGAGAAGAGACTCTCCTCTTTTCCCTATCTCCTGTTCCCTCTCCTTTACCAACTATTCTGCTGTGGCCAGTTCCGTGCTGCCCCGCTGCTTGCGACGAGTGAGGCTGTTGAAGAGCAATTGACCAATCGCCTTAATCAGATTCCCTTCCAGCTCTTGGAACAGCTTCATATTCATGCCAAAGGCAGCATTGGCTTCATCCACGATGCGATCGGCGGTCGCTTCATCCACCGCTAGCTCATCTAAGCGTTGGCGATAAAGCTGCTTAAAGGCTTTTTCATCACTGATGGCCTCAAAGTGGTAAAAGGCAGTGCCTTCACCATCGTGGAGGTTCATGGCTCGCTCCGCAATCCCTTTAAGGATTTGCCCCCCGGATAAGTCTCCGAGGTAGCGCGTGTAGGAATGCGCCACGAGCAGTTCAGGAGCCGTAGTAGTAACCTCGTGAATACGAGCCACGTAAGCTTGAGTCGCCGCAGACGGAGTCACCTCCTCACGCCAGTTGGCGCCAAAGTAGTAGGCCAAGTCCTGCTCAAGGCTATGCTTACGATTGAGTTCGGGAAAATAAATTTTGCCCACGATGGGGTGGTCTTTCAACCGCTCCATTTCCATTTCCATGGCACTGTACACGTGGTAAAGGCTGGCAACGAGCTTGCGGTAGGAGCTTTTTTCAACCGTTCCTTTGAGGAAGCAACGCACAAAGCCAACATTCTCCGCCATTGTATGGGCTTTTTTGGTGCCTTCGCGCAATTTCGTTGCTAGAGACGTAGTCATTACGGAATCCTTCTTAAGAGCTTGCAACGTTTTGTATCTAAACTCGACCGCAAAAACAGTCTAATTCTCAGGCTACGGGCAAGCGGTACCGTTTTTCATTAAAAATCATTAAGGCGTCGCCGCGCCTCCTCAAGAGCGGTGCGGACTTGGGCAAAGCCGGTGCCGCCATAGCTATTCCGTGCCGCCACCACTTGCTGTGGGGCAATGCGCTCGTAAATGTCGTTTTCAAACGCGGGGTGCAGAGCCTGCCACTCTTGCAGGGTTAAATCCTTAAGAAATTTACCTTGCTCTAGACAGGTTTTGACCACTCGCCCCACGAGGTTATAGGCTTCGCGGAAGGGCACCCCCTTACTGGCCAGATAGTCTGCGACATCGGTGGCATTGGCAAAATCACTATTGACTGCTGCGGCTAAGCGCTGAGGCTGAAAGACAATCCCTTGCGCCATTAAAATGGTCATGGCCTCTAGGCAGGCAGTAACGGTATCCACCGCATCAAAAATCGCTTCTTTGTCTTCTTGGAGATCTTTGTTGTAGGCCAAGGGCAGCCCCTTCATAACCACTAAGAGCGCTTGAAGATGGCCAAACACCCGCCCAGTTTTCCCCCGCACCAGTTCAGGCACATCGGGGTTTTTCTTTTGCGGCATAATGCTTGAGCCAGTGGCGCAGGTATCGGTGAGCTGGATAAAGGCAAACTCCTCCGATGCCCAGAGGATGACCTCTTCGGCCAACCGCGACAGGTGCACCATAATTAAACTAGCGGCGCACAGGAATTCAATGGCAAAGTCGCGATCGCTAACGGCATCAAGGCTATTGCGATAGGGTTCAGCAAAGCCGAGTAATTGCGCACTGTAGTGGCGATCGATGGGAAAGGTGGTTCCCGCTAGCGCACCTGCTCCCAAGGGAGAGACATTTACCCGCTGCCGAAGTTGAGCCAAGCGTTGCCAGTCGCGTTCTGCCATCTCCACATAGGCCAGCAGATGGTGTGCCAAGCTCAGGGGTTGCGCCCGCTGTAGGTGGGTATAGCCCGGGATCAGGGTCTCCACGTGGGGGGTGGCCACCTCAAGGAGGGTGCGCTGCCACTGCCGCAGTTGCTGCTGGATCTGATCAATTTCGGCGCGCAGATAAAGGCGAATATCCGTGCCCACCTGATCATTACGGGAGCGAGCCGTGTGGAGCTTTTTGCCCACATCTCCCACAAGTTCTGTTAAGCGCCGCTCCACGGCAAAGTGAACATCTTCGGCATCGATGCCGGGGCTAAAGCGCCCCTGACGGTATTCTTGACGGATCTGCTCAAGGCCTTGGATCAGGCGTTCCCCTTCTTCAGGGCTGATAATGCCGGTTTTCGCCAACATTTTGGCATGGGCTTGGGAACCGGTCAGATCATACTCAATCAGGCGAATATCAAAGCCAATACTGGCGTTAAAGCGGGCGATCGCCGGATGTAGAGCGCTCTCAAAGCGTTGACTCCAAGGTTGCGGTTGAGTACTCACATGCTGGCCTCAGATGGAAAGGAATGATGCCCAAGATGAATTACCCCATCGGGGATAGGGACGTCCGCGGCATTAAACACTACGCTAAAACAGTACGCTAAAAATTGAGTAACTTACCAAATATCCAGCCGAGGGCAAGGCCAATGATCAGTGCCCAAAGTTGGCCGGAATCAACAAAGTTATTCCACGCTTTGGCAAAGTCATCCCCAAGGGTATCCTTAAACTTCTGCGCAACCAGAATTTGTGGCTCAACAGTCACGGTGGCGGGCATCAAGGTGGTGTTTTCTGTGGGCATGACCATAGAGTACGTATCCATAGGGGCAACAGAACTCAAGTTTATCCTAGCGGAGGCGGGGGCGATCGCCAAGGGATAGGGCGGCCACTGACCAACCCCATTGGGATGCAAGCCCCGTCCTGTAGGATGGTGGAGGATGTCAATAACAAACTGTTACAGTTTCTCGCAAACCTATACCAAGGCTACAGCTTCAATGTTACGATGCCGTTGAATCTAGCTGAAATGCCTAGATCATGACTATCTCGTGGGAGATTGGGAGTTAAATTCGCATGACAACACTAACTGGGCAACCCCCGCTGTACGGTGGCAGCACTGGCGGCCTCCTCAGCAAAGCCGACATTGAAGAAAAGTACGCGATCACCTGGACTAGCCCCAAAGAGCAGGTTTTTGAAATGCCAACCGCTGGGGCAGCCGTAATGCGCGAAGGCGAAAATTTGGTTTATCTTGCTCGCAAAGAGCAGTGCCTCGCGTTAGCGGCTCAGCAACTGCGTCCTCGCAAAATCAATGACTACAAGATTTACCGTATCTTTCCTGATGGAGAAACGGTACTCCTCCATCCGAAAGATGGGGTATTCCCAGAAAAAGTGAACCAAGGTCGCGAAGCAGTCAACACCGTTCCCCGCTCAATTGGCCAGAACCCGAACCCTGCCCAACTTAAGTTCAGTGGCAAAAAGCCCTACGACCCTTAGGCCGATTACCTCAGTGCCCGTCCATCAGTGCGGTCAACTTAGCTCCCTTCTCCCTAGGGAGAAGGGTTGGGGATGAGGGAATTCATAGCCACATTCAGCAACACCGATGACCCCTATGGTTCAACCGTAGGGGTATTTTTGTGCCGCTATGCCGTTGATGCGTTGAACAGGTTGTTCACAAGGCACCTGTAGCGGTGCTGATGCCGTAAAAATAGGGATGCAACCACCAGATCAACGCAACAAACACCGCAACCCCAACATAGGCGGGGCGCAAAAACTCGTGCCACAGGAGGGGTTGCTTGCCTTGCCAAATGGCTTTGAAGGGAATGATTGAGGTGCGAGCTTTGATGGCACGAAATGCTTCGCCATGGCGGTTCTCCCAGCGGCGATCGCCATGCCAGACGCCAAAACAATGATGGGCAATCAGCCCCAAGGAGGTCAGTAGAGTAAAGGAGGTTCCTAGCCAAAGGGTATGGGCAACACACCAGATCACCTGTCCCCAGAGTTGAGGGTGGCGGGTAATGCGGATAATGCCAGTTTCGTAGAGATGGATCTCGGGTTTTTGGATGGCGGCAATTTCCAGCAGGTTAAAGGTGGCGGGATACAGAAAGAGAAACGACAGTGCCGACAGCCCCCACACTATTGCCGATAGCCCCGGCACCCCTTGCAGTTGCCACAGTTGCACCCCATCGTAGCGATGCGCCAAGAAATAGACAATTAGCCCCGTGGCCAACGGCAGGCTCACCAACGCAAAAAAGATACGGTACAGTCTCGCACCAATACGTTTTTCGGCCCAAGGGCGCAAACTGGCCAAGCCGCTGTGGGCGATCGCAAACAACAGGAGTAACCCTACCATGATCCACTGTGACGGAGTCTGCCACGTATGGGCATCCATGCCTGAACCCTCCACCAATGCAAACCTGTAAGTGCTATCCCCGATCCTAACCGTTGGGGCGATCAGAAATCTCAGTCTTCGAGTGTACGGGATTCCATGGGGACTGTTCTCAGCGGCTGCCACCCTTGCGAATCAACCGATTCAAATGGGTGGCGGTGTGTTGTAGCGATCGCCAGCGTTGATCCTTAAGCTGGCCTAGGGCACGCCGCAGGGCGGGTAATGGTAGGGCGGCGCCGCCATACCGCCACGAGACGTAGGCGTGGGTGAGGGTGTCAATGGCGCGTTGGCTCAGGGAATCTAGCTGGGGGACATCTCGCAAGTACTGGGCATATTCCCAAGGGGTTTGGCTGTTGCGCTTGGGGAAGCCTTGCTGCGCCAGCCAGTCTAGCATTTGCACATAGAGTTGCTCAATGGCACTGAGGCGCCGGAGTCGTTGCCGATAGCGCCAACTCTGCCACAGGTAGATGCCAAACCAGAGGGCGATCGCTGCCCCACACAGCAACAATATGCCTTGTATGATTCCGCCCAGCCCTTGGGAAAATAGATCCATAAACTGCGTCAGTAGTGATTCTAGGGCAGCGAATAGGGTGCCGAAAAAGCCCGTCACGGGTGTCGGTAGCCAGCCGGTCACCCAGTTCCAAAACTGTTGCAAAACGCTAAAGGTTTGATCCACCTCTAGGGTCGCCGGATAGAGATCGTGACCCGGAATCGGATCAAACAGAAACCAGCCCAATTCAGGGAAATAGGCTTCTGTGAGGGCATAAGCATCGGTATTGCGCACAATATACAAGCCCGTAAAGGGGTTAAATTCCCCCGTGCCCAGGCCAGTAACCAATCGTGCTGGAATCCCGATACTGCGCAGCAGTAGGGTCAAGGCGCTGGCAAAGTGATCGGGGTAGCCCCCCTGCCATTCAAAGAGAAAGGTGGCCACTAAATCCTGCTCCGCAGCTAGCTTAGGGATTTGGGTATCGAGGCGGTAGGACTGTTTGAGGGCTTGGGTCAGGTAAAGAGCTTGTTCGTAGGGTTCCTCAATGGGGCGATCGGCTTTAGCCAACAGGTCTTGGGCGAGGGTTTGCAGCCGGGGGGTTAAGGCTTCAGGCACCTGCAGATACTGACGGTAGGCAGCGGGGTTGCGAATTTTGCCAGCAGTGCGCAAAACAGAGCGATCGCGCACGGGAACGTGGGAAATGACGGAATAGGTCAGCCCCTCTGGTAGGGGAACCGGAGCACGTAGCCCGCCTTCAGGATCGCGAGCAATTTCACGGGTGGGGAAGTACAGTTCGCGGGGGTCGTACAGGTGCGGAATGAGATTACTAAATTCAGAGACCACCGTATAGGTTTGAATGACTTCGCGGGTGGGTACCCGGGTGGGGAGCTGGGGGAGCAAATAGCGAAAACTCCACGGCGATCGCCGCAGAATTTCAGCAGCATCGTTAGTGCTAATGCGCCAGCCCCGTCCGGTATATTCATCAAACGCCAGTACTCGCCAGAATCCGGGAGCTTGGGATCTCACCCGCAGAATTTCCTGAGGGGTCATCACACCACCCAAGGTTTGATCGATTTCGGAGCCAAAGCCGTAGTAAAAGTTACTATCGAACTGTTGGTTGGCCAGTTCCTCCCCTACACCAGCCCCGCCCCTGCCACTCACATAGCCGGGGTTGATCACCCGCGTTTGATCAAACTCCCCATCTACTTGAATTTCAGCACTCACTGGCAGGGTGCGGATTTGATACCCCGGAAACCGTGGTAACACCACAAACACCCCTAGCCCTAGGCTCAGGATTAAAACAAACAGCCCAAACCACTGCCGCCACGACATCCCTAGGGAGTTAACTGCCAGCGGCAGCAGCCCTAAGCGCGAGCGGTAGTCTAACACTAATACCGGCAGGGCGATCGCCAAAAACACCAGCAAAAATACACCAAACATCATCGTTTGGCTAAGGGTGGCAGCCACACTGATGAGAATCAGGGCAATCACCATCGAATAACCCAGATCCTTACGCCGCGGCAGGTCAAAACTATGGAGAACTTGCAGTTGAATGAGCAGCTCAGCGAGGAGAAGGCGGGAATCGTGGGAGAGGGCAGCTAAACGCCCCAAAAAGACAACTAGGGCAATCATCATTCCCAAGGCAATCGCTAGTTTAGCGACTACATTCCTTTGCCGACGCGACCACCAACTCCAGCTAAACCCAGCGATCGATAACGGAATTGCCCAAACACTCGTTTGGGTCTCAGCGGCAACGTCCGTGGCCACAATCCCGACAATGACCATGCAGAGCACCCCCAACCGCAGGATGAGAGAGTCTTCAACATGCTTGGCCGGAGCCAGCATGGGGGAGGCAGAAATCGGGCGCAGCCAAGCCTGGAACATTGGCACCATCGTCCATAAGCAACGCTTTGGATCCTAGCAAGGGTGCACCCCCTTTGGTGGCCGGGTGCGCCAGCCAAGATGGGCAGTGCTTAAGTTTCAGGCGGGCTAAGGCGCTCTTGCAGCCATGCCTGCATCCACGCCAGTATCGCCTGTACGTCTTCTGGGGAGGGGGCTTGACAGTACAGTCGTAGGAGGGGTTCAGTGCCGCTAAAGCGCACCAGTAGCCACGCGCCGGTCTCGAGGTAGAATTTATAGCCATCGCTCCGGTTGCAGGCCACAACAGCGCTGTCTAAAATCCGCTGTAGGGGGTTCGTCGCCAGCAGGTGCTCTAGCTGCTGACGCTGATGTTCAGTCTCAAGCCTTAAGTCGATGCGATCATAGTGGCTAAAAAATCCCACCTGGTGCTGCAGAGAGTGGTAGTATTCGCCGACACTGCGCCCGGAGGTGACGATCGCCTCTAGCAGGTACAGCGCAGACAGGAGGGCATCCCGCTCAGGAATGTGGTGGCCATAGCCAATCCCCCCCGATTCTTCCCCCCCCAGTAAAATGGCATCTCCGGCCACCATGCGATCGGCAATATGCTTAAAGCCAATGGGGGTTTCAATGACCGGTAAGCCGTGGAGGGCAGCCACGTTACTCATCAAGTCAGAGCTACTGATCGACTTGATGACGGCACCGCGATAGGGGCTGTGTTGCGCCAGATGATCGATCAAAATGGGCATGAGTTCTTGGGCGGTGTAAAGGGTTCCCTCCCCGTCAATCACGGCGAGGCGATCGGCATCCCCATCAAAAACCAAGCAGACCGTTTGCCCCGTGTGTGGCATCTGCCGCAGTTGCTCCTGCGTCTGGTGTAAATATCGACCAATGGGTTCGGGAGCACCCCCACCAAACAGTACGTCGCGATCGCTGCGAAACTCCGGCACTGCAATCCCTAGGATGCGAGCCAAGCCCCCTGCTGCCACCCCATGCATCACATCGGCATAAACCCTAAGTTGCCCAGCCTCAATCGCTGCCCGAATTGGCGTGCAGTTCACCTGCTGTTGCAGTGCCTCGCAATACATTGGCCACGGGTCAAAGAAATGGAGCGACCCACAACCGAGTCCTACTGGGGGTGGGTCACCGCTGGCTAATTGCGCTTCAATGGCTTGGGTCACAGCAGGGGGAACCGAGCCAGCAAAGGCTCCCTTGACCTTTAAGCCACTATACATGCCAGGGTTATGGCTGGCCGTAATTACCAATGCCCCTAGGGCAGTCTCCGCTTTCACCGCCCAGCTAAGGGCAGGGGTCGGTGCCGGATGACTCGCGAGCCACACCTCATACCCTGAAGCGACCAACACCTCTGCCACCGCCGCCGCAAACTGCTCCGCCAAAAAGCGGCGATCGTAACCAACAATCATCCGAGGCGTACCCGACCCATAGGTGCGATGCAACACCCAAGCCGCTGCTTTTGCTGCCCGCACTAGCCGTGAAAACGTAAAGTCAGCCCCAATAATGCCGCGCCAACCATCCGTGCCAAAACGAATGGGGGCGTTTTCAGCGACTAACACCTGGCAGAGCGGTAACGATGGAGAAACCATGGGGTAGTCAATCACCAGACTGCTCTGACCATATCATGGGCGATTCAGAAATTCCATTGCACCTTTCACCCTAGACCGTAATAATATATTTATTGCGAATTATTAATGAGGCGATTAGTACCCCATAGTAGTACTAGTCGCGAAATGATCACCTTAGTCGCCTAACCCTCAGCCCCTTTAGAGAGGTATTGAACACTATGGCATTTGTACAAGACCCCTTACCCTTTGATCCCGGTGCCCTTGAACCCTACGGCATGTCGGCCAAAACCCTTGAGTTTCACTACGGCAAGCATCATAAGGCCTATGTTGATAATTTGAACAAACTCACCCAAGATACAGAGTTGGCAGAGAAATCCTTAGAAGATGTGATTCGGCTCAGCTATGGCGATGCGGCTAAAGCCGGAATTTTCAATAATGCGGCTCAAGTTTGGAACCATACCTTTTTCTGGAATAGCCTCAAGCCCGGTGGGGGCGGCACCCCAACTGGCGATGTGGCTGCCCGTATTAACAGTGCCTTTGGCAGCTTTGACGAGTTTAAGTCTCAGTTCAAAACTGCTGCCGCCACTCAGTTTGGGAGTGGTTGGGCATGGCTCGTACTTGAAGCGGGTACGCTGAAAGTCACGAAAACCCCTAATGCCGAAAATCCGCTGGTTCACGGTCAGGTGCCCTTGCTCACCCTCGATGTCTGGGAGCACGCCTACTACTTGGACTTTCAAAATCGCCGCCCTGACTTTATCGATAACTTCCTCAATCAACTGGTGAACTGGGACTTTGTTGCCAAAAATCTTGCTGCCGCCTAGGGGCTAGCGCTGATTGGCAGCAGGGGAAGTAGAGGGTGTAGGGAGTCTCACTGCACCCTTGTTTGTTGTGTGTAGTTGCCTAGGGTAATGTAAATTTTTGTGGGTTTGAGACGCGATAGGTGCCCGCCAATCACCACAGGATCAGTTTCTGGGGGCGTAGATGTACATCTAGCCACCGCTTACACACATCAATGCCAATCCATCTTGCGTCATGCGGGTTCTACTGTCCCAACCGATGATTCGAGTTTGACCTGTTGCATCAGAGAGATGACCCTAGCTTCTCCATGATGTCTCGCATCTAAGGGGTGACGGTCTGTCTCTCTAAGTTTTAAGATACAAGGGTTGGGGATGAAGGAATTCATAGCCACGTTCAGCAACACCCCCACCGCAAAGCTCAGGCGGGGTACAGTTATCTGTTTTTTGGTTTAATTGGTTTTACGCTGCATCGGACTCCTGCAGTTGATGACGATGGTAGAGGAAGTCTAGGGCATTATTGCGCAGTTCATAGTAGGTGGGATCTTCTAAAATGCGTTCGCGATCGCGGGGGCGCACGAAAGGAATGCTCATGATTTCGCCAATTCTGGCTTCCGGCCCATTGGTCATCATCACAACGCGATCGGCCAAAAAGAGCGCCTCATCAATGTCGTGGGTAATCATTAGCACCGTGCAGCGATGCTCCTGCCAGATATTGAGCAGTTCCTCTTGGAGTTCTTCTTTCGTAATGGCATCTAAAGCACCAAAGGGTTCATCCAGAATCAAAATCTCAGGACGGATGGCTAGGGCGCGGGCGATCGCCACCCGCTGCTTCATCCCCCCCGAAAGCTGGGAGGGGTACTTTTGAGCAGCATCCGCCAAGCCCACCATGGCCAGATGCTCCCGGACAATCGCCATTTTTTGGGGGCGTGACTTTTGTGGCCACACCGCATCTACCGCCAGATAGATATTGTCCGCTGCTGTGAGCCAAGGCAGGAGCGCATAGTTCTGAAACACCACCATCCGATCCGGCCCCGGCTCTTTAATTAACTGACCTTTGAGGCGCACTTCGCCAGTGGTTGGGCGCACAAACCCCGACACCATATTCAGCAGGGTGGTTTTACCGCAGCCCGAGTGGCCAATGACACAGATAAACTCACCGGCCTGAATATCCAAGGTAATATCCGTCAATACGGTAAACGGACCATTACTGGTGGGATAGACTTTACTGACCTGCTCAAGGCGCAGGAACGATTCATTAGAGACAACAGCCACAGGGGTAGTCATGGGTCGAGTTCCTTGGGTCATCATGTACAACTCCAATCAGTCTTGAATTATGAAAAACAGAAGTTAGGCAGCTTGCCGCAGGGGCAGACTGAGGGGAATCTCGGCCATATAGACTTCGTGTTTGATGGCTAAACTGTTGAGATAACTAATTGGGTCATCCGCATTAAAGGTCGTGCCATCGAACAGTTGAATCGGGCCAGTACGGTACTTAATGTCCAGCAGTCCCAATTCCCGCGCCGCAGTGCTAAACACACTGACCCGGCACACCCGCTCCAGAACCTCAACCCAGTTGCGGGGAAAAGGGATGGTTCCCCAGCGGGCGATCTGGGTCATCATCCACAGGTGTTCAGTGCGGCTGGGGCGATTGACACCATCGCCAAAGAACAGGTGGTGCACCGAGGCACCGTGTTGATCCACCCCCAGTTCTAAATACGCGGGGTCAGTCGCGACATAAGCTTTGCGGCTCAGGAGTTGCTTAATTTCTTCACTGTTGGCCGGATCAGCGCAGTAGCGACAGGCATCCAGCAGGGCTTTAACTAGGGCGATGTGGGTATTGGGGTAGGCCATGGCCCAGTCTTCGCGCACGCCTAAGACCTTACCGGGGTGCCCTGCCCAAAGATCGACATCACTGGCAATGGTAAAACCAATCTGTTCTTTGGCGGCGCGTAAATTCCAAGGATCGCCAACACAGTAGCCATCAATACTGCCCGTCCGCAAATCTGCCACCATTTGCGCCGGTGGAATGGTTTGCAACAGTACATCCTGATCCGGATGGATCCCCCCCGCAGCCAGCCAGTAGCGCAGCAGTAGGTTATGCATCGATGCCGGATGTACCATGCCAAAACGGTGGAGGCGATCGCGACTCTGTAGCAGATAGCGCTGAAAGTCACTGAGGGTGACAATGCCCTGCTCAGCAAGTTCTTTTTTGAGGGTAATACCATTGCCATTCCGACTGAGGGTAAGGGCACTCACCACGGGCAACGGTCGCTCCTCATGGCCACCACAAGTCAGCCACACCGGCATCCCCGCCGGCATTTGGGCAGCATCTAAATACCCCGCAACAATCCCATCCACAATACCCCGCCAACTGCTCTCGCGCACCAGCGAGACTTCCTCAAGGCCGTGGTGAGCAAAGAAGCCTTTTTCGTAGGCAACTGCAATGGGTGCACAGGCCGTCAGGGGCACAAAGCCAATTTCCAGATTAATTTTTTCTAGACCATGGCGGGCGATCGCCGGCTTACGGCGAGCCTGCAACTGCTTCACCCGCTTCTGCTGGTTAAGAAAATAGATAATTTCACTGCGCAGGCTGTAGTAGCTAGGGTGCTCCACGACTGCCATCCGTTGCCGTGGCCGCGGAATATCCACGTTCAGAATGCCCCCAATTTTCGAGCCGGGGCCATTGGTGAGCATCACAATCCGATCTGAGAGCAACACCGCCTCATCGACATCGTGGGTGACCATCACCGCCGTGACCTGCTGACTCTCGCAGATCTGCATCAATTGCTCCTGCAAGTTCCCCCGTGTCAGCGCATCCAATGCTCCAAAGGGTTCATCCAGTAACAGCAATTTCGGCTGAATCGCCAAGGCACGGGCGATCGCCACCCGCTGTTTTTGCCCCCCCGACAGCATTGTCGGCGGCTTATGGGCATGGGGACGCAACCCCACCAGATCGATATAGGACTCAACCAGTTGCCGCCGCTCCACTGGGGTCAGATGCGCCAGCACCTCATCCACCGCCAAGGCAATGTTATCCCGTACCGAAAGCCACGGCAGCAGCGAATAGTTCTGAAACACCACCATGCGATCAGGGTCTGGCTGCCGCACCCGCTGGCCTTCGAGAGTCACCACCCCACTGGTCGGCAAATCTAGCCCTGCAATCATATTCAGCAACGTGGACTTACCACAGCCGGAATGCCCAATGAGCGAAATAAACTCCCCCTTTTTGATGGTTAGATCAATTCCCTTCAGGGCAACGTACTGGCCACCATTGCTGAGGTCAAAGACCTTTTCCACCTGATCAACCGCAACAAAAACCCCCATGGAACCCTCCTATCGGCTTGTCGGTGCAATTTTTGCTTGCAGGAACCCAACAGCCCGATCCAAGATCAGACCGATCGCTCCGATATAAACCACCGCCACAATAATTTCCGTGACATAGTTTTGCTGGTAGGCATCCCAGATAAAGAAGCCAATCCCCGCCACCCCAGACATGACAATTTCTGCAGCAATAATGGCTAACCACGCCAAGCCGATGGCAATCCGCAATCCCGTAAAGATGTAGGGCAGTGCCGAAGGCAAAAGCACTTTCAAAAAGAACGTCTTTTTCGAGAGGCGTAGCACCCGTGACACATTCTTATAGTCTTGCGGGATTTCTCGCACCCCAACAGCGGTATTGATCAAAATTGGCCAAATTGCCGTAATAAAAATCACAAAGATGGCTGCTGGTTCATTTTGCCGCAGCGCCGCGAGGGAAATAGGCACCCACGCCAAGGGAGCCACCATCCGCAGAAATTGGAAAATTGGATCAAGGGCTTTGTTGAGCACCTTACTAGTGCCCACCAAAATGCCAAGGCTAATTCCGGCCACCGCTGCCAAGCCATAGCCCTGAGCCACGCGGGTTAGGCTAATCAAGGTTTGCCGTGCCAACCCCTGATCCAGCGGACTATTGTAGTAAAACGGATGCAGAATAAGGTAGCGGCTCCGCTCATCCGCAAATACCTGTACAGGCCCCGGAAGTGCCAAGATTTTTGTGAATGAGAGAGCTTGCCACACAACTAAAAAGCCAATGACACCAACGATCGGCAGATAAAAATCTGCGCCCCGTTGACGCAAAAATTTAACGAAGGGATGGGTTGTGCCATTGCGACGCACCGATGCAACTGCCATAGATCGCTCCTGTTGAGTAACACATCAATCCTTAGGACTTGACTTTGATTTTCAGGCTGTCCAGGTAAGCTTGGGGATTTGCCGGGTCAAAGGTGACCCCATCGAAAAAGGTTTCCACGCCACGAGAGTCGCTGGTGGGAATGTCTGCTGCAGCAACGCCGAGTTCTTTAGCCGCTTCCCGCCACAGATCGGAGCGGTTCACCCGATCAATCATTTGTTTCATGTTGTCGAAATCCTTCAGCTTATCCGCATTGAAGCCCCAGCGCAGGTTTTCGGTTAAAAACCACAGATCATGACTCTTGTAAGGGAAAGAGATACTGTTACCGTTCGGATCCCGCCAGTAAAGGGGGCCAATGTTAAAGTCGTTAAATTTGGGTTGGCCATCCCCCATCGTGTAGGTTCCCTCGTAAGGTGGCGTGAGAATGTTACCGGGAATGTTGAAGTACTCACGGCGACCACAAATTTCAATTAATTCCGGACGGTTAGCTTTATCGTCACACCACTGCTGCGCCTCCATGACCGCTTTGAGGAGGGCTTTGGTGGCTTTGGGGTTTTGGTCAACCCAATCCGCTCGCACCGCTAGGTATTCCTCCGGATGGTAGGGCCACATTTGAGCTGTCAGGGTGGCCATAAAGCCAATATCGTCGCTGACAATGCGAAACGGCCAAGGGTCACCCGTACTAAAGGCATCCATGGTGCCATTGCGCATCCCCGCCACCGTTTCGGCAGGGGGCACCGCTAGCAGTTCAATGTCCCGATCCGGATCGATGCCATTGGCGGCAAACCAGTAACGGATCCATAGATCTTGGTTGGCTTGGGGAAAGGTGTAGGCCGCTTTGAATTTGCGGCCATTGTTGGCGGCAAACCCTTTGATGTACTCAGGATCTGCCATTTTTAGGTGAACTCCCTTACCCTTGTGACTGCCAGAGATCGCAATGCCGTTGCCCTGGGTGTTCAACTGCGCTAAGACGTACATCGGCATTTTCTGGTTGTTGAGGGTGATAATGCCTTCGCTAATGAGGTAGGGCATAGGCATCTGCCATTGGCCACCATCAATACCACCCCCGGCTGCGCCAATCACGACGTTATCCCGCGCACTGGCCCAGTTAGCCTGTTTGGAGAGTTCGGCATTGACCAACCCATGCTTGGCAAAAAAGCCCTTTTCCTTGGCAATAATGAGCGGGGCAGATTCAACAATGGGGATAAAGCCTAGCTTAATGGTATCGGTTTCAATATCAGCAGTGCTGCCCCCTGCTTGCTGGGAGGGGGATTCTGCTGGTGCACACCCCTTGAGGGCGATCGCCCCTACAGCAGTAGCCGTGGCAGTCATTAAAAAGCGACGACGTGACAATTGAGACATAGTCCAACCTATATCAAGAACCGTAAGATTAAATTGACAAAAAACGGTTTCCCCAGAGAGCACTGGGAAAAGTACAGTCGTTTGCGATGCACACACCCGGAAAACCGGATTGAAATCAATCTATCACTGTAGATGTAAAAAAAGATATATCTCTATTGGATAAGCTCGGCTAATTTTTTTTATTCCATAAATAAGTTGAACCAATTTTAGCCATTGCAGTTGACGGAAGACTCCCTAGCCTGATCTCCTGCGCTGCTGTTGGCTGGGGAAACGGTGACAGGTTCCCCGATTGGAATTCTACTGAACTCGATACCGATGTCCCCATTAGCTGGTAACGTGGTATGGAAGCCATCCAATGGCGAAGCAGTATTGATTTCAGCACGGTTAGCATGAGAGTCCTCGTAATTGGCGGTGATGGTTATTGTGGCTGGGCAACGGCGCTTTACCTTTCAAATCGCGGGCATGACGTGGCTATTTTAGATAGTCTGATTCGGCGGCATTGGGATGCAGAACTGTGCGTAGAAACCTTGACTCCTATTGCCCCCATTCAGCATCGCCTACAGCGCTGGCACGATTTAACCGGCAAGAAAATTGATCTTTACGTGGGCGATATTTGTAACTACACATTTCTTGAGCGGGCAATGCAGGCATTCCAGCCTGATGCGGTGGTTCACTTTGGTGAGCAACGGTCTGCCCCCTATTCTATGATTGATCGCGAACACGCGGTGTTAACGCAAGTCAATAATGTGGTGGGCACCCTCAACCTGCTCTATGCCATCCAAACCCATAACCCTGAATGCCACTTAGTTAAACTGGGCACGATGGGCGAGTATGGCACCCCCAACATCGATATTGAAGAAGGTTACATTACCATTGAGCACAATGGCCGCAAGGATACCCTGCCCTATCCCAAGCAGCCCGGCAGCTTCTACCACCTCAGTAAGGTGCACGATAGCCACAATATCCATTTTGCCTGTCGCATTTGGGGGTTGCGAGCCACTGACTTGAACCAAGGGGTGGTCTATGGTGTGCTCACCGAAGAAACAGGGATGGATGAGTTACTGATTAACCGTCTTGACTACGATGGCATTTTTGGCACCGCCTTAAACCGCTTCTGTATTCAAGCGGCCATTGGGCATCCCTTGACGGTCTATGGGAAAGGCGGGCAAACCCGCGGCTTCCTCGATATTCGCGACACCGTGCGCTGTATTGAGTTGGCTGTGAATCAACCGGCAGCCCAAGGCGAGTTCCGAGTACTCAACCAGTTTACAGAGCAGTTTAGTATCGGTGATCTGGCTCATAAAGTACAGGAAGCAGGGAAAGCCCTAGGCCTGAAGGTGGAGATTAACCACCTTGAGAACCCCCGTGTTGAAAAAGAAGAGCACTACTTCAACGCCAAGAATACTAAGCTGCTGGATCTGGGGCTGCAACCCCACTACCTCTCCGATTCGCTGCTAGACTCCCTCTTAAATATTGCGATTAAGTACAAAGAGCGAGTGGATGCGAACCACATCTTGCCTAAAGTAAAGTGGCGCCCCTAGTTGCTAGACCTTACAGCACGGTTTTGATCCGCTGTTAAAACCGAAAGATGGCCTGCTAGAATTGCTTATTATTTTCGTCTTTGCACGATATTTTAGTGATTCTTCGAGGCTCTCCATGGCTCAGTTGGCGATCGCTCCAGTGCTATTTCACTTGGCGTTTCCCGTTAGTAATATTCCCGAAACTAAAGCATTTTATGTGGAGGGGCTGGGGTGCGAGCCTGGGCGCGAAAACCCCCATTGTCTGATCATGAAGCTCTATGGCCATCAGTTGGTGGCTCACGTTACCTCGGAGCCGTTAACACCGCCCAGTAGCATCTATCCCCGACATTTTGGCCTCATCTTTTTGGCAGAGGCCGATTGGCAGAACCTGCGCGATCGCGTTGTCGCCAAGGAGTTAGGGTTTTATCAGCCACCGCGCACCCGGTTTGTGAACACACCGCTTGAGCATAAAACCTTCTTTTTGGCCGACCCATTTCATAATTTAATTGAGATCAAATTTTATCGCCACGCAGAGGCTATTTTTGGCAACCGCGATCAGCACGCCGTGGGAGACACACCTTTAATATCCACACCCTAGGGGTGGCGCTGTGGCTCATTTGATCCTTTACAGTAAACCCGGCTGTCACCTTTGTGAAGGACTGCAAGAAAAGCTGGAATCCCTAACAGCAAAAGGGTTTTCCTTAGAAGTTCGGGACATTACTCAGCAACCGGAGTGGCAGCAAGCGTACGAATACGATGTTCCCGTATTGTACTTGGTGGTTGAGGGTCAAACCCTTGGCGTGCCGCGATTTTCCCCCCGACTCAGCGCCGCGGAAATTGAGCGCCGCCTACAACGACTTGCGTTAGAGCGGAGTCATTAAGGGCATAATCGGCATAGCGATGCCAAATCCTTTGAGGACTGAACAAATGGACTTAGGAGCCATGCTATTTCGTGGGCGCGAACTGAACGTGACCCAGCAGTTTGCCGTGATTGGTCTAGGGCGCTTTGGCCGTGGCGTTTGTGGTACTCTACACGACTCCGGTTATGAAGTCTTGGGTACCGATAATCAGGAGCGTTTAGTCAACCAAGTCTTGCAAGATCGCCTTGTTAACCATGCGATCCAGTTAGATTCTACGGATCCACAATCTCTGAAAGAAGCTGGGTTATTTGAGTTTGAAACCGTCATTGTTGCCATTGGCAACCACCTCGATGCCAGTATTATTACCACCCTGAATCTCAAAGAGGCTGGCGTGCCCAAGGTCATTGCGAAGGCCTCTTCAGAGGTTCATAAAAAACTCCTAGAACGGGTGGGGGCAGATTTGGTGGTGTTTCCTGAGTATGAAGCAGGGTGTGAATTAGCGCGATCGCTGACACGTCCGGCGATTCTTGACTCCTTAGCCCTAGATCCTGAAAAAAGCATTATTGAGGTCAAAGTACCAGATGCCTTCCATAACAAAACGATTATGGAAGTAGGACTCCGCAGCCGCTATGGTCTGAACCTCATTGCCCTGCGCTGCGATCAAAAATTTGAAATTATTCCTGACCCTAACCAAAAACTCAAGCGAGGGGACATCATGGTTGTCATTGGTGCTAACACTGACATTGATCGCTTTTTGAGTAGTCACCACGTTACTTGACAGCGCTAGTGCCTCAGTCTCCCTTTTATCGTTGGTCGCCGCCAGCGCGGGTTGTAGCTCTTCTCTCGCTCATGTTTGGCATTAGTAGCTTGCAAACCCCTAATAGCTTAGGCGTTGCCTCGGTTGTGGTTGTGCTGTGCTGTGTTGCTAGTCAAGTGTCGTGGCGGCAGTTTGCTCACCGCTTGCGTCACTCCCGTTTTTTCTTGATCGGACTTTGGGTATTTCTGCCCTTGGGTGGCGATGGCTCCCCCCCCCTAGGGTGGATTTCCACCACAGGGCTACAGGTGGCCTGTCTTCTCTCGTGGCGGTTCATCCTCTGCCTAGCGCTAGCAGTGACCCTCCTCGAGACGCTCACCTTTAGCCAATGGTTGGCCGTCTGTCGCTGGTGCTACTTACCATCGCTGCTTACCGATACCTTGGCGTTGACCTATCGTTATCTGTTTGAGTTAGAGTTTTTGCTTTCACAGATGCAGCAGGCTCTTTTTTTGCGTGGTTTTCGCCTACATTGGCAACGACTGGGGGCGTGGGCACAACTGATTGGCGCCTTTCTCATTCGTACTGAAGAACGGGCGCAGCACATTTATCTGGCCATGCGTTTGCGGGGCTACGGCCTACGGGGGCAGATGCGTCCCACCTTTGCAGATGCTGCCCCTTGGAGTTGGGGATTGACGGGTATCGTGCTCCTTGGGGTGGGGGTACTCATTGGATGGGATAGTGGCTGGCTAGAGCGGCAGTTACGGTGATTCTTACTGACTAGCGGCCTGAAGGCGCTAAGGCTGCGCAGCTTCCATACTAGTGGCTGCCATTCCTTTGGTGGCGGCAAGTTTAGCAACTTCTTGATCGGTGAGCATGGTGTAGTCTCCATAGCAACAAAAAACGTTTCTCTCACCCCTAGGAGCAGTCGCTTTGTGTTCGAGGGGTAACACTTGGTTTTATTGCACAACTATTCCTTGAGTGACCGGAGGTCTAGACGCTTGGGCTTTAGCGTTATTGGAAGGCTGCTACTCGCTTATTATAATCGAGAGTATCTTAAGAGTTGTGTTGTGGGAGGGTGTTAGCCAGTACCTTGAGGGCACAGAGGATGGCTGCACTGCGTCAATCCATGGCAGCGCATTCATATAGATAGTGCTAAGGGTTCCCATCGATTTAGTGGCCACATAAAGGGTGTGAAGACGGACGGCCTATGGTTGGGTTACGCTACGGGTTGTTAAGTATGGCGGTGCTGGCTAGCCTGTGGGTGGCACCCGTCAAGGCACAGGAGCAACGTCCGCTTGAATCCATTGATTCGGTTGATCTCGTTGATTTCGTCGATGCAGTGGACTATGGGCTGACTGTGGTGGCGGGCGATCGCCTTGCCCAAGCGATGCCATCGTTGCCCCAGTCCCAAGGCTCGGCCATTGATTTATTGCCTTCAGCGCCAGCCCCTGCACCACCGGACCCCGTTGTGGAGGAATCCCCTGCCCCCTTACCTTCTATGGCAGATATTAAGGGCGATCGCCCCCCGACAGAGGAGAGTGAGGTAGAGGGCACGATCGAGCCTGCGACACCGGAGCGCAGTGCTGAGCAAGCGGCTCGCGAAAGACGCTTAGCCATCTTGATGGAGGGCGATCGCCACTTCCAAGCGGGCGACCTTACCCTTGCCAGAACCTATTACCAAAAAGCAAAAGCAGAGACTAATTTACCACCACCGCGCTTCACGCCGCCAGCCATCCTTGAAATTAGCCAACTGCCCCCCGCCGCCCAAATTTATTGGCGCGAAGTCCAAGGGGGATCGCAACTGTACAGTGCCCAGTCTGTACCGTTGCGGCTTCTCGTTGAGCAGTTTCCTGAATTTATTCCCGCACACGTTAAACTCGCTGAATTTTTATTCCAGCAAGGGTCTCGGCAGGAAGCTCACGCTCAGCTTGAGCAAGCCACCAGCCTCTATCCCGACCAACCAGAGCTGCAGCGCGCCCTTGTTGCGTCTTACGATCGCCAAAAACAATGGCTAGAAGCGGCACTGACCGCCCGCCGTTTTGCCATTCTGAACCCCGACCATCCCGCTGCGCCTGAATTTGAGCACCTAGCCGCCGAGCGAATGCAGCGATTTCGCCGTCAAGTTCAAGGCCAGCTGCGCGAAAGTATGATTGTTGGTGCCCTGACGGGCTTAGTGGGGGTGGCTATTACCGGTAACCCCCTCCTCTCCCTTGACTCCATTCAAATGATGGCCTTAATGATGCAGGGGGAAGCGGCCATTGGTGCCTCTGCCGCCCGGCAAATTAGCCGTCAAGTGAAGCTTTTAGACGATCCCGATGTCCAAGCCTACGTCAATGAGGTGGGGCAGAAACTGGCCAATGTGGCTGGACGGAATGAGTTTGAGTACGAGTTTTTCATTATCAACGATGATAGTCTGAATGCCTTTGCCTTACCCGGGGGCAAAATTTTCATTCACTCAGGCGCCATCCTCAAAGCCAACACCGAAGCAGAGCTAGCGGGGCTGCTGGCTCACGAACTTGCCCACGCTGTCTTGTCCCATGGGTTTCGATTGGTGACCCAAGGCACGGCTACAGCCAACTTAACTCGCCTGCTGCCTGTGGGGGGCTACATTACAGGGCTGCTGGTCACAAGCTACAGCCGTGACATGGAGCGGGAGGCGGATATTTTAGGAACCCGCATCCTTGCCCGGGCTGGCTATGCTGCCGATGGCTTACTAAACTTGATGCACACCCTCCAAAAAGAGTACCGCAACCAAGAACCGTCCTTGCCATGGTTTTCCACCCACCCACCCACCGCCGAGCGGATTCGCTATATTCGTGGTCTGATGCGGGAGCAGAACTACACCCCCTTTGCCTTTGAAGGGGTTGAACGCCATCAACAGATTCAAGCCCACCTGCGCAGCATTTTGCAGCCTGCGAACCCGAAAACGCCCCAACAGCAGACTGCGGCAGAGCCAACCCTCACACCGACCTCATCGCGGTAAACTGGTAAGAGTATTCACCAAAATATTTTTTCATCGATAAGATAGCAACATCACAAAGCGCTAAATTATTCCGACGTTTTTTATCTGCCCCTATGGATGCCTCGGCCAATCGTCCCGATACCTACGTTCCGCATCTGCAATCCCCAACACGCTCCTCAGGAGAGTCGCAACGGGGTTTCATGCGGCCAACGGAACTGATTCTTGCTGCCCCGACACCACGGTTGCTGTTTCACTCTATCTATATACAGCGATCCATTGTGCTGGATCAGTTACCCAGGTGGCGCATTGGCCGCAGTAAAGACTGTGATATTGTCATGCCCGATCGCTGGTGCTCTCGTGCTCATATTGCCATTGAACGCCAACCGGATCATCGCTACCGGCTGATGGATCTCAAGAGTATGAACGGCACATTTATTGGCAATAGCCGCATTCAGGGAACTCATATCCTCCACCACGGCGATCGCATTGCGATTGGAGAGTCTGAACTCGAATACATCGATCTGCGGGATGCCCCCAGCCCTCACCCCTATACCGATCACTCCCATGAAAGCTATGGCCAAGCCACCGTGTTGATGACCCATTCCTCGCGCACCCAAGGGGAAATGTGGCGGGAACTCCTCAACTCTCAGGGGATTTCCACAATTTGGGCGACCTCCCACTTTGAGCTGGAGAAAATTATTGCCCACGTTGAGTCCCTCAATTGCAAAATCAGTCTGCTGTTGTTAGACTTGGGGATGCCGAAAACAAATCCCTATGACTTTTGTCGCCAGTACCGTCAGTCGTACCCAGAGATGCAGGTGATTTTACTTAGTGGGATGCGCACCCGGGTACACGAATCAGAGTGCAAGTGGGCGGTGAATCAAGGGGCAATGGCGCTGTTTGCGGGGTTGCCCCGGGAAAATATGTTTGCTGATCTGACCAGTATCACAGAACGGTTGCAAATCATTTCAAAGACGATTAATTGGCCGTACCTGAATGCCGAAGCGCTGACCAGCACGCTGTTGAAATTACAGGATAGTATCGATGCAGAAATATCGGGCTTGGTGCTCTAAGGCTGCACGGGGAGATTGGCGGTGTTACATTCAGTAGCAGTGGTGTTTTTAGCAATAACGAACATTGGTTCCTACAGGTTTAGCGATTAGTGCCCTAGAAAAGTCGTTGGTGCGTTTGGAGTGGCCGTGTCTGTGCCAGCAGTTGGCCACKTTTGCCGCCACAAAGCGTGGGATGCGTCAGCTTCAGTCCGGCGATATTTTGGCGGGGACGCAAGCCGCCAGTGAGGTGCTCTTGGCGCAAACGAGGGAGATCATTGCGCTAGAGACAACGTACCAAGGGCGGTTAGATTTTAGTTTGGTGACGGATATTGAGCCTTACCTAGAGCGGCTGCAACATCGCGGCTGTTTACTGGGCAACGAGTTGTTGGCGATCGCCCACGTGTTAACCACGGCTCGCCAGCAGCGACGGCACATCGATGCCCACCCCCTCCTTGTGGAATTGAATCGCCTTGTCAGTGGCTTGCGCACCTATCCAGAGGTCAGCCAGGAAATTCACCGCTGTATTACCGATCAAGGAGAGGTGAGCGATCGCGCCAGTCCTGAGCTTGCCGCCATTCGCCAACAGCAACGTCAGGCTCGTGCCACGTTGCATAGGGCTTTGCAACAGATTGTGCAACGGCGCGCCACCGCTTTGCAAGACGCCGTAATTACCCAGCGTCGCGATCGCCATGTCCTCGCCGTTAAGGCCACCCACAAAGATCACGTTCCCGGCATTATCCATGACCTCTCCGCCAGTGGTGCCACCCTCTACATTGAGCCGCAGGAAACCATTGAGCTACAAAACCGCTTACAACAGTTAGGGCATCAAGAAGCAGAAGCAGAGCGAGCGGTCTGTCAAGCCCTCTCGGATCAGTTGGCAACGATGACGGATGACCTGTGGTACATCCTTGACGTGCTGACGGCGCTGGACATGGCCGTGGCGCGTGCCCACTATAGCCTGTGGCTTGAGGGCAGTTGCCCCGAATTTTGCGATACGGCCTCCCTGCGGCTACAGCAGCTACGGCACCCACTGTTGGTGTGGCAGCACCACCACGAACAGGGGCAAGCGGTTGTGCCTATTGATGTGGACATTCCCGCCAGCATTGCCGTAGTCACCCTGACCGGTCCCAATACTGGCGGCAAAACCGCCACCCTGAAAACGGTGGGACTCGCGGCCTTAATGGCTAAAGCGGGCTTGTATATTCCGGCTGCCGCCACCCCCCAATTGCCGTGGTTTAGTGGCGTGTGGGCAGATATTGGCGATGAGCAATCCTTGGCTCAGAATCTTTCGACCTTTTCCAGTCACATCTGCAACATTCGCGATATTTTAACGGAGTTGGATGTAGCAGGGGGAGCTACCCTCGTCTTGTTAGATGAGGTGGGGGCAGGCACAGATCCAAGCGAAGGAACGGCCTTGGCGATCGCCCTGCTGCGGTACTTGGCGGATCATGCCACCCTCACCCTAGCAACCACCCACTATGGCGAACTCAAAGCCCTGAAGTACCAAGACTCCCGATTTGAAAATGCCTCCGTCGAGTTTGACGAACAGACCCTTGCTCCAACTTATCGCCTGCTGTGGGGGATTCCCGGCCAGTCGAATGCGCTGGCGATCGCCCATCGTTTGGGGTTGCACGAGAGCGTCATTGAAGGAGCCAAAAAACTCCTAGCAGGAGATACAGGTTCAGTCAATCAAATGATTGCTGGGCTGGTGGATCAACGGCAAGAACAAGCAGCAAAAATCAGCGCCGTCACGCAGTTACTACAGGAGACCGAGCACCTGCATCAGGAGGTCGAGCGCAAAGCGAAAGAACTGCGGCAGCGGGAACAGCAATTGCGACAGCACCAAGAGGAACAAGTGCGCAGCAGTATTGTTGCCGCCCAAAAGGAAATTGCAAAGGTGATTGCCCAACTGCAACAGGCCGCCAGTCCCGAACAGATCAAGAGCGCCCAAACTGCCCTTGACCACATTGCCCAGACCTATCTACCACCACCTGCCCCCAGTGGATTTATCCCCCAACCGGGCGATCGCGTTCGCTTACCCCAGTGGCAACAGGTCGGCGAAGTCCTGAGTGTTAGCCAGCAGGGCGATATTGTCGTGCAACTTGGGCAGCTAAAACTGGCGGTGCCCCCCCACGCCGTTGAATCCCTCAGCGGCGAACCCGTCCAGCCCCCCGTCAAAGCCAAATCCGCGAGCATCAGCCCCCCTACCCAAAGTGCCCCAGCCATCCGCACTGAGTCCCGTACCCTAGACTTGCGGGGCAAACGCCTGCGGGATGCAGAACCCCTCCTAGAGGAATTTTTGAACCGTCAACAGGGAACAGTATGGATTATTCACGGTCACGGCAGTGGTGCACTGCGGCAGTTTGTCCATGAGTTTTTGTCCCACCATCCCAGTGTTCAGAGCTATGAACTCGCCGCTCCCGAAGAGGGCGGGCGGGGCGTAACGGTGGTGCAGCTATAGGAGAGCAAATAGATCATGCAACAACGCATTTGTGAGATTGTCCGCCACGGCGAAGCTGGCACTCAGGTCACCGTCAAAGGCTGGATTCGCACCAAACGAGAACTGAAGGAATGCACCTTTGTTAACGTCAACGATGGCTCATTGCTAGCGGGCTTGCAGGTAGTGATTCCCCACACGCTTGAGGGATACGCCGACCTGATCAAGCACTTAACCACAGGAGCCGCTGCTGAATTTAGCGGTGAGCTTGTCCCTTCCCCCGGCAAAAACCAACGGATTGAACTCCACGCCAGTTATATCCATGTATGGGGCACAGCGGATCCCGACACCTACCCCCTGCAAAAGAAACGCCATAGCTTTGAGTTTTTGCGCACCATTAGTCACTTGCGCCCCCGCACCAACACTATCGGTGCCGTGATGCGCATCCGCAATGCTTGTGCTACCGCCATTCATCAATTCTTTCAAGAACGGGGCTTTCTCTGGGTGCACACCCCCATTATCACCGCCAGCGACTGCGAAGGAGCCGGAGAACTCTTTACCGTCACGAGCCTGAATCTAGCCGCCCCACCCAGAACGCCTACGGGAGCGGTGGACTTTAGCCAAGACTTCTTTGGTCGCCATGCCTACCTCACCGTAAGTGGCCAACTAGAGGCAGAAATTATGGCCACTGCCTTTAGTCAGGTCTATACCTTTGGACCAACCTTTCGGGCTGAGAATTCTAACACCTCGCGCCACCTAGCCGAATTTTGGATGGTAGAGCCAGAGATGGCCTTCTGTGATCTGCAAGGGGATATGGATCTGGCTGAAGCCTTCTTGCAATATGTGTTTCGCTACGTCCTTGAGCACTGTCCCGACGATCTGGCCTTCTTTCAGGAGCGGGTGGACAACACCGTCATGGCCACAGCACAGCAGATGGCGAGCCAAGCCTTTGCCCGCTTGAGTTATACCGAAGCTATTCACCTGTTAGAAAGCAGTGGTCGTCCCTTTGAGTTTCCAGTGGCGTGGGGTCTAGATCTACAATCAGAGCACGAGCGCTACCTTGCCGAAGAGTACTGCCGCCGTCCGGTCATTGTCTATGACTATCCTGCTAACATCAAAGCCTTTTATATGCGCTTGAATGACGATGGTAAGACCGTCGCGGCCATGGATGTGCTTGCCCCCAAAATTGGCGAAATTATTGGTGGTTCCCAGCGGGAGGAACGCTACGATGTGTTGCACAGCCGGATTACCGAGCAGGGGCTAGATCCAGCGCCCTACTGGTGGTACTTGGACTTGCGCCGCTTTGGCAGCGTCCCCCACGCCGGATTTGGGTTAGGTTTTGAGCGCCTAGTGCAATTTATGACAGGAATGGATAACATCCGCGATGTCATTCCCTTTCCCCGCACCCCCGGCAATGCCGAGTTTTGAGGAACCCTGTTTGTGACGCCTGAATTTTGGAACGATGTTCTAGAGACCTGCGCGCAGATGCAAACCATTGTTGCCCCCCGTCTGATGGAATGGGCAGGGCAGTCTTCTATAGAGCACAAAGCCGACGGCAGCTTAGTGACCCGCGCGGATCTGTGGGCAGACCAAAAAATCCGTGAACTTCTTCAGGAGGTGTTTCCAACCCATGCTTATCTGACTGAGGAAGGCAACCACACCTATCAAGGTGAGCCATGGTGCTGGATTATTGACCCCATCGATGGCACGACCAACTATAGCCATGGGTTGCCGATCTGGTGCATTGCCCTGAGTTTGCTCTATCAAGGTATGCCGATCTTTGGCTATGTCCATGTTCCACCCCTAGGACAAACCTTCCACGGCTATTATCATGCCCCCGGCCACCCCAATGGGGCATTTTTGAATGGGCAGCGAATCGGGGTGAAGCTAGCTGAGCCTAACCAGCACGCGTTTTTTAGCCTTTGTGCCCGCAGCACTGAGGTTCTGAAGCGATCGTTTCCGTGCAAAATTCGCATGTTGGGGTCTGCCAGCTACAACCTATTGACCGTAGCGGTGGGCTATACCCTTGGTGCGGTGGAGCGCACCCCCCACATCTGGGATATTGCCCCAGCTTGGCCAATTCTCCACGCAGCGGGAGCAGACTGGCGCTGGCTGAATGCTCCGATGCTAGGGCAAAAACCATTTCCCCTCACCACCAATGAAGATACCAACCACCGTACATTTCATACATTAGTAAGTGCCAACACTAGTCTTGGCAAATTTTTCTCAGCCTATATTCTTCCAAACACTTTGAATAGGGGTACCTGACATTGCATAGGGGTATTATGGCTGCCACGTTACAAACATTACCGAAATCTTGGCCGAGCGGCTCTAAACACAGCTTCTGCCTCCGGAGTGCCGACAAATCGCCAATGCCAAGGTTCGTACATCACTCCTTGGCGGTTATTTTCGGGAAATGAAAGCTCAAAACCAAACTCACGACCATGACTGTTCAGCCACTCAAAGGCCTTGGTATTGTTGACTTCTCCCCTCCTTGAAAGAGAGGGGATTCCCAAAGGATGCTACGCAACGGGCTGAAGCCGCGTTGCTTCGCTTTTCCCTTGAGCTGTCACCCACAACTTAATGCGGGTGGGGGCAGTCAAAGACCCCCTACTCACCTCAAGCATTTCTGCTATTGGGACTACGTTTATGTTTCGGTTCGTGGTTTCGCGCTTTTTAACACTAGCCAATTCGATACGCTCAACATCCTGCCATTGCTTGCAGTGGTTTAGGCTTGCCGCCAAAGCGGTAGTGACTTACTTGCCGGGATTTCTCCGTACTAGGATGTTTCTTCGCGTAGTTGATACGCCTACTTTCCACGTCTCTAGTTTAACACATAGAGAGGGCTAAAGCCCCCTGAGTTGGCTGTATCCCCTCGCTAAAGCGGAGGGGTTTTAGCCCGCCCACATCACTCCTATAACGCCTGATGCACTAGCAGCAGTCACTGAGAAGCCCGCACGCTATACGTCAGCATGAGTGTCCGGAGTATGTCACTGAGAGCAGATCCGCTACCTTCTAGTTACGACTAGTTACGATGATTATTGTGGTATGGAATCCGTGCGCCTGCCCACGCTAATTTTTCCCGCAGGGTTTGATAAAACGAATAATGATCGCGCAGCAGAATAAAGCGGGCTTGGCAATCAGCCATCGACACCTGCACTCGCTGCCCCGGCCAAATGGAGGTAGCCATGACCCCATCCATCCATAGTTTGGTATTAAGGCTATGATCCTCCAGCGGCCAAATACTCACGAGAGAGCGCGACGGTAAGACAATGGGACGACTAGAGAGACTCAGGGGGCAAATGGGGGTGACCACCAAGGCTTCCATGCCGGGGTGCACGATGGGACCGTTGGCCGCTACGGTGTAGCAGGTGGATCCGGTGGGAGTGGCCACCAGAAGGCCATCTCCTTGGTACTGATCGACCACATCGCCATCAATTTCCATTTCCAGAATGGCGGTAATCATGCGATCCGCTGAGGCGGGTTTGATGCACATTTCATTGAGGGCATAGTAGCGATCGCCCACGGGTTCGGCGTTGGGTTTTGGGCCTTCAAACACTTGCGCTTGCAGCATCATCCGTTGCTGCATCGCGTACTCATCCCGCTCTAGGCGATCCCAAACGGTTTCCAACTCCGCAAACAGATCAAAAGGTTCGGTTAAGAATCCCAAATGCCCACCAACATTGACCGCAAGAATCGGAACTCCTGGAGCGGCCAAGTGCCGTGCTGCGGCTAGGGAGGTGCCATCTCCGCCTAAGACAATGGCCAGATCAATAGGGTCTGTGACGGAGGCCATAAAAACGGGATAGGGATTATCTCGCGGACCGCTTGGTCCCACGAGCACCCGTGCCCCTCGCTGTTGCAGTTGTCGCACCACCCGATCGGCCCAGTCTTTACTTTGGCGATCGCCCGCCTTGTGTACTACGATCACTTGGTTTAACTGCATCCAGCTTGGCCTACTCCTCGCCTAGGTTTTTCACCTCTTTGACAATACGCGCTAGCTCAGTCTTTTCATCCACAGAAATACGGGTGGGGGTACCGCTGATAATCCCTTCAAAATTGCGGAAGGAGTCGCGAATTTCTGCACCTTTCTCTGTAATCACATACTCACGAATCCCCTTGTCATGCCAAGAACCACGCATCTTAAAGACATTAATAGCTCGCGACATTTCACCGCGAATTTCTACGTACTGCAATAGCAAAATCGTATCCGTAATCGTAGAAATATGGGACTCAGTAATGGAGTTAGACCCCATGAACTGGTCAGTGGTGTTTGTAAAGAACCCCGTGATCTCTTCCTGCTTGGCAAACCCTGTGACCCCAATCACAAACTGGCGGAAGGCATTATTACTGACACCGCGATCTAAGGCCGAAAGGGAGTCAATCGCCACCCGCGACGGCTTAAAGTCAGCGATTTCCGACTTGATAATTTGCAAGTGATCCTCTAAGCCGGCGGATTCAGGATAGGCACAGACAATACGCAGTAACCCTCGCTCCTCGAGTTCCTCAAAGTCAATCCCCCACGAAGAGGCATTGCGCGACAGCTGCGCCCGCGACTCTTCGTAGGCAAACAGCAGAGCACGCTCGCCCTGTTGGCACCCTGTCTCTAAAAACTTACTGACCAAGAGGGTTTTGCCTGTACCCGTGGCTCCTGTTGCCAGAATAATCGAATCTTTGAAGAAGCCGCCCCCACACATTTCATCGAGGGTCTTGACCCCAGAGGACACCCGGGCATTAGAGGATCGCTGTGTCAAACGCATGGCTCCTAAGGGAAAGATATTAATGCCATTGTTAATGGTGAAGGGATATTCTCCCTTCATGTGGGTGGTACCCCGCAACTTGAGGATTTCTGCGGTTCGCCGCCGCCGCTCTCCCTCTAGGACATTGCGCAAAATCACCACATTATCAGAAACAAATTCTTCGACCCCAAAGCGGGCAACCGAACCATACTCATCAATCCGCTCCGTGGTCATGATGGTCGTTACGCCCAACTGCTTTAAGCGAAAGGCTAAACGAAAAATTTCCCGACGTACAACCGAGGCGGCATCGTATTGTTGAAAGACTGCGGTCACCGAGTCAATTGAAACCCGGGTGGCTTTGTACTTACGGATGGCATACTGAATGCGTTCAATCAGCGCCGATAGGTCAAAATCGCCGGCAACATCTTGGCCATCGGGATCGGGGGAAGCATCGAGAATGAAGAGTTTGCCCTGATCAATTAACCCCTGTAGATCCCAGCCAAAGCTCAGGGCATTCTTGATGATGTCGTTAGGAGACTCTTCAAAGGTGACGAAAACACCCGGCTCATTAAAGATCGTAATGCCATTGTAGAGAAACTGCACTGCAAAAAGCGTTTTGCCTGTGCCAGAGGTACCGCTGACTAAGGTTGTGCGCCCTTGAGGTAAGCCACCATGGCTAATGTCATCAAATCCCTCCACCATTGTGCGGATCTTCTTGACTTCGGTGGCGATCGCTGGTTTTGAACTGATCTGATTTTCAGGGGTATCTGTGCTCATAGAGGTCTAGGTACGCACTCGCTAAATAAATTCCAACAAACAGAACAGAAGGGCGATCGGGATCAGGTGAGATCATCAGCTTGATCACTGATCTCTTCGTATAGTAAATCAAGGCCAATGAGAACTTTTTCTCGATCCGAGAGATCGCCAATAATGCGCCGCACGGGTGGCGGCAACACCTTTGCCAAGGTGGGGGTTGCCAGAATTTTATCTTCCTCCGCAAGCTGGGGGTTTTTCAGCACGTCAATAACTTTCAGGGCATAGACTCCCTTAAATTCTTTTTCAAGAATATTATTCAAGGTTTTCAGTGCACGTACCGAATTAGGGGTATTACCGGCAACGTAAAGTTTTAGCACATAGGTTTTCCGCAGTGGTGTCATCAGGGTTATACCTCACGCGGAATTGAGCGACGGTACATTTCACATAGATGGGCAATGACATCAATTAACGTTAGACGATAATCCAGCAGAATATCCTCACTACGGCCTTCAAGCTTGAGTTGCTTGGCAAAACTGTCCATGAGTTCAACGTGGAGTTCTATCACTTGGGAGACTGAAATATCAGCAAAGAATGCTTTACTAACAAACTCGTCGATATGTTCATTCGTCTTGGCTTCAGCGCTAAAGTACTCCAGAATAATCGTACGATAAATCGCACGCAGTTCATCTAGGAGCCTGCGTTTCTCGGTGCTGGACATCCGCCGAAAAAAGAACTGCGTGTCTCGCTTGTAATACACGCCCAAGTATCCCAGCCGCTCCTTGAGCTTCTGCGACAGGCGGTGCTGCGGATCTTGACCGCTGCTGTCTTGCAAAGCAGGCATACGAAACATGACGTGGGGGGGCACCGCACAACCCGGACAGAGCTTGACAAAGGCAGTAATGGCCTCCTCGATCACCTGATTGAGTCGATGCAGTTCTACTGCCGACAAGAGAATTTCTGCAACATGATAGTGCGGGCCAACGGGTAACGATGCACCCTGCTCTGGGAAGACAATAACTGCTGGCAATAAGGTTGCGCTGTGGTGCAGATACTTAATAATTTGCGCTGTGGTCTCTGCCCATTCTAGAATTAAACAGGCAACACTGTGGCGGTGCTGCTCTAAATACGTACAGAACTCCGCATCGTTGGCAAAATAAACCAGCTCATCAATTCCAGAGTTATGGAAGCGGACTAACTCTTGAGCGATGGTGGGCGAGTAAACTAAGCCACAAATTGTGAGTGCGGTTGACTGCGCCACGACGATTTAAGAGTTGAGTGTACACTTAGTAGCATCCTATCATTTTCCCGTTGACGATAGCAGGGTGCCCTAAAGCCTAGTCAAGATTTTCTTGCAGCGGTCAGAATAACCTATGGATCACCTGTATCTTCAGACGTTTGGTGAGGTCGCTGTAACTGTAGCGATGGGGCTACCGCTGGCAGAGGTGCACCGTCTGTGGCAAGAAACATTACCAGAAATCATGATCATTGTTGACAACGCCTCAGTGCCTATCGGTGTCGTCCACGGCTGGCGCTTAGCGTTGAGTTTAAGCTACGACGGCACAGTAGCGACTCTACCGGTCGGTCGGGTGAGTGGATCTTGGCGATCGCCGTTAACCACATTGCCTGCAACTTGGTCACTGCGGCAGTTTCAGCATTGGGTCTCTCAGCAAGCCCAGATACCTGCCTATATTGCCCTCGTGGATGAGCAGCAGCGGTTTGTTAGCCTCCTTGATCAGCAACGACTCCTCCACTACTGGGCGGGACAACCACACTTACCTTGGGTTGAGGTACTGGCACAATTACCCCTGCCCTTGCAAATTCAAGCCTCAAATGGCTCAGTTCTTTGGCAAAATACGGCGTGGCTCACGCACTTGGGAACTACTCCTGCGGCTCAGCAACAATTGACAGGGATGAGTTGCCAACAGGTGGGGGAGCGATCGCCTTGGCAACTGTGCTCTGTCCCCCTTTACTTGAGCCAGCCAGAGGTTGCCACCCTCAACGGTGAGACAGCTCCCGCCATCGCAACCGTTGCATCTGCTGTAGAGCCGTACTGGCTCTTTTTTGCCCAAGCTGCCAGCCACCTCACGACTACACCGCCAAACCGTATTAATGAACTGCGTCTTTTGCAGCAGAAACGCTTTTTACTCAGCCTTGGCCATGAACTTAAAAACCCCCTCACCGCCGTGCTGAGTTTAACCCAGTTACTCTGGCAAACGTCTCAGCCCCAGCAACAGGATTACGTTGCTCTCATTCAGCGCAGTGGCTGGCAAATGAATCGGCTCATTCAGGCATGGCAGGACTATACCCGCGCTCTTTGGCGGGAGATGGAATTGCAATGGGAGGCGGTGGAGCTGGCGAACCTATGGTTTCGCGCCCATGAGTTAGCAGGACATCTTTATGAAGCACAGTTCCCCGACCTCTCCTTACAGTGGCAGATAGACATCTCCTTGGCTGACATTTACCTGTATGGGGATGCACTACGGCTGCGCCATATCTTTGCCCATCTCATTGGTTGGGTGGCACTCAGCCGGGGCGATCGCCGTGGGGTACGTCTATGCCAATGGCAAGAGTGGCTCGTTGTGCAATTGTGGGAAGAAGGCGGTGGCATTCCCCTCACTTACCATGAACGCCTATTGCACCAATGCCTTGAAGACTACGCAGAAGTCACCATGGGGCTAATGCTCGCCCATCAACTGACTCGCCTACATAATGGCGAACTCTCCTTTATTGCTCAACCCGATCAGTACAGCGAATGGAGTGTGCTGCTGCCCTTGGCCAGTGATCT
Source organism: Synechococcus sp. PCC 6717 (assembly GCF_022698185.1). Classification (NCBI taxonomy): domain Bacteria; kingdom Bacillati; phylum Cyanobacteriota; class Cyanophyceae; order Synechococcales; family Synechococcaceae; genus Synechococcus; species Synechococcus sp. PCC 6717. The sequence continues at coordinate 114,974 of NZ_JAKLTV010000006.1, forward strand.
CAGTATTCCTGTACCCAACGCCCGACATATCATCCTGCTTGTGAGTAACGATGCCGAGTGGCTGATGACCGTTGTCAAGGCTCTTAAGCAGCAAGATTATGGCTATGTTGTGGCTCGCCAGCCTCTAGAAGCCCTCGATAAACTAGAGCAACTGCATCCCAGCGCTATTGTTATCCGCGCCGCCACCGGTTTGGTCTTAGCAGAGGTGACCGAAGTGCTCACGAGCGCCGACCATAGCGAAACGATTCCCATGATGATCATTGCTGATGAGTCGCCTCCCTGTGCTCTCCCGGGGCTGGTGCAGCAACTACCAACTCAGAGTTCAACGGCTCTACTAATGGAGGTTTTGGAGCGGTGGTGCTATCCACGGCTAAATCCAGTGGCGGCAAATCCCCCAAGTCACGAGCCAGCAAGCACTCAAACAGTACTAGGGCTGGGGCTATCGCGAGAATTACCCCTCCCCTATGTACGGCTCCTCGAAGCCGATGATCTGGAACAGGCAGACCTAGTCGCCGACATTTGGCAACCCGACGTTCTGATCTGGGACTTACCCCTTATCCAAGTCCCCCGCCTAGCCGATCACCCCAAGCTCATGCGCTTGCCGATTATCACCCTAGATGAGGAGATCAGCCGTGCCTTACATAGCCTTGGCAATACATTGGTCTTTCCGTGTTTAGACCTCGCTGACCTTGTGGCGGTCGTTAGCCTCGCAGCAACGGTAAAACCTTACAGTTGACTGAGCACTGTCCGCGCTGCAGCAATAGTGCGCTCAATATCAGCTTCTGTGTGGGCAAGGGAGGTAAAGCCTGCCTCAAACTGGGATGGCGCAAGATAAATGCCCTGTTCCAACATACCGCGGTGAAAGGCGGCAAATTTCTTGAGGTCTGCTGTTTTGGCTTGCTCGTAGTTTGTAACCGGCCCCGCCGTGAAAAACAGACCAAACATACCGCTAATGTGGCCGCCACAAACGGCGTGGCCAAATTCTTGAGCCGCCTCCAGTAGCCCGCTGATCAATTTACCCGTGAGGTGATCCAACTGCGCATAGGTACCTGGACGACTCAGCAGTTCAAGGGTTTTGATACCGGCGGTCATGGCTAAGGGGTTGCCTGAGAGGGTTCCCGCTTGATAAACCGGCCCCGCTGGGGCAACCATTTTCATAATGTCGGCACGGCCCCCATAGGCACCCACGGGTAGCCCCCCGCCAATGACTTTACCAAGGGTAGTGAGATCTGGGATGATGCCGAATTTCTCTTGGGCACCACCGTAGGCAATCCGGAACCCGGTCATCACTTCATCAAACACTAACAGGGCACCGTACTGCGTTGTGAGTTCCCGCAGCCCTTCTAAAAAGCCCGCATCCGGAGGGATAAACCCCGCATTGCCTACAACGGGTTCTAAAATCACACCGGCAATATCCTCAGGATACTCTTGGAAGAGACGGCTGACGGCCTCTAAGTCATTGTAGGGGGCAGTCAGCGTTGCGGCGGTTACCGCTTTCGGCACGCCCGGAGAGTCAGGAAGACCAAGGGTGGCAACTCCAGATCCTGCCTTGACAAGGAACATGTCCGCATGACCGTGGTAGCAGCCTTCAAACTTAATCACTTTTTCGCGCTGAGTATAGGCACGCATCAAGCGCAGTACGGCCATACAGGCTTCGGTTCCAGAATTGACAAAGCGTACCATTTCAACGCTGGGAACTGCCGAGATGACCATTTCGGCCAAAATATTTTCTAAAATGCAGGGGGCACCAAAACTGGTGCCTTTTTCAAGGGCGGCATGAAGTGCATTAATCACCTCAGGGTGAGCATGACCCACAATGGCAGGTCCCCATGTGCCAACGTAATCGATGTACTGGTTGCCATCCACATCCCAAATGTGGGCACCTTTAACGTGGTCAAAGACAATGGGCTGACCGCCAACCGATTTGAAGGCGCGAACCGGAGAGCTGACACCGCCGGGCATTAATTTCTGGGCAGCGGCAAAAATCTCTTGTGATTTAGTGGTTTGCAAAGCAGTGGTGGTCAACGTTAACTCCCTTCACGCATTGGGTTGCTCGAATTATTATAAGCAATCACCTGTCCCCCACTCTAGGCGGAATCCTGTTGCATTTGTTTACAATTTGCTGCTCTATTTTGGGTGCTCTTGGGCGGGGCAAAGACCTCAGAAGCGGGTCAAAATATACAGCAGGGTAAACAGAATAATCCAAATAACATCTACGAAGTGCCAGTAGATTTCTGCCATGGCCACCCCAGTGTGTTGATGGGCACTGTAATGGCCGGGGCGGCGCGATCGCCACAGTACCCCTAAAATGAGCAATACGCCAATCAGGACATGGAGACCGTGAAACCCAGTCATGACGTAGAAGCAATTAGAAAATATGTTGGTGCGGAGGCCATAGCCAAGGTTGAGGTACTCATAGACTTGGCCAGCTAAAAAGACCAGTCCCATAGCGGCTGTGATCCAGTACCACTTGCGCATCCCCTGAACATCATCCTTTTTAATGGCAACGTCGCCGTAGTGGATGACAAAACTACTAGAGATGAGAATGATGGTGTTAATTGTTGGCACCAGTAGTTCTACCTCTGTGCCTTCTGGCGGCCACTGCTCATTTAAGCCCCGCAGCAGTAAGTAGGCAGCAAACAAGCCGCCAAACATCAAAGACTCAGAAATTAGAAATACCAACAAGCCCAATACCCGAAAATCGGGATGCTCGTGGTGATGGTCAATAACACCCCGTGTCTCTTGGGACTCAACAGTACCTTGCATGGCGATCGCTCCTAGGGTCTAAACCATCCGATGGTGGAACTCGACTTACTCGTCCTCATCGTCATCCTCATCCATGACTGGACGATGCACAATGCCGCCAAAATCGTAGGGCCCCTTGGTTACCACCGGTAACACCTCCCAGTTCTCAATTAACGGTGGTGAACTGGTGGTCCACTCAAGGCTGAGGCCGCCCCAAGGGTTATCCCCTGCTACTTTCCCCTTATTCCAACTCCAAATGACGTTAATTAGGAACGGGATAACCGAAAAGGCTAAAACAAACGCACCAATGGTGCAAATAACGTTAATGGGTTCAAACTGAGGGTCGTACATCGCCACCCGCCGCGGCATTCCCTTCAGCCCCAACTCATGCATCGGCAAAAAGGTGAGGTTGGTGCCAACTAAGGTGAGCACAAAATGGGCAATACCAAGGGGTTCATTCAATAATCGCCCCGTCATTTTCGGAAACCAGTGATAAATTCCGGCGTACAGGCCAAAGACCGACCCACCAAACAGAACATAGTGGAAGTGAGCCACCACATAGTAGGTATCGTGGACATGAATATCCACGGGAGCCGTTCCTAGGGTTACCCCACTTAAGCCTCCCAACACAAACATTGACAGCAGGCCAATGGCAAAGAGCATGGCACTATTGAGGCGAATTTTGCCGCCCCACAGTGTTGCTACCCAGCTAAAAATTTTCMCCCCTGTGGGTACCGCCACAATGAGGGTGGAAATGGTAAAGAACATCCGCATCCACGGTGGGGTACCACTGGTAAACATGTGGTGAACCCAAACAAACAGACCTACACAGCAGATAGCTAAGCTGGAGTAGGCGATCGCCCAATAGCCAAAAATCGGCTTGCGGGCGTGGACAGGAATCACCTCCGACATAATCCCAAAAATGGGCAAGATCATTAGATACACTGCCGGGTGGGAATAGAACCAAAATAGATGCTGGTAAATCMCCACATTCCCGCCAGCATCTGGTTTGAAGAAGGAGGTGCCAAAATTAATGTCAAACAGCAGCAAAATCAGACCAGCTGCCAGTACAGGTGTTGAAACTAAGGCTAACAACGAGGTTGCTAAGGTTGCCCAGCAAAATAACGGCAATTGATCCCAGCGCATACTGGGCACCTTCATCTTCCAGATGGTGACGATAAAGTTCACCGACCCCATGATTGACGAAGTACCCACCAAAACAATGGCCAAAATCCACATGCTCTGCGCCGTAGTGGCCGTAATCGTACTCAAGGGCGGATACGATGTCCAACCCGCTTGGGCACCTCCAAACAGGAAGCTTGCGAGCAGCAGCGCCCCCGCGGGTGGATTTAGCCAAAAGGCCAAGGCATTGAGTCGGGGAAACGCCATATCCCGTGCCCCTACCATTAATGGCACAAGGTAGTTGCCAAAGCCACCAATGGCCGCTGGCACAATCCAGAGAAAGATCATGATTGTGCCGTGGTTTGTCAAGAAGGCGTTGTAGAGATTGGGGTCGATGAAGTCAGAATTGGCCGTCGCTAGTTCTGTGCGCATGGCCACCGCCATTAAGCCCCCGATGAGGTAGAAAATAAACGCAGTGACAAGGTACTGAATGCCAATAACTTTGTGATCTACATTGAACGTGAAGTAGTCGTACCACTTCCATGCCTTGGGATGTTCCGGTAAGGACAGGGGAGTATCTAGCGGGAGTTGTGCTTGCGCCATAGCTCTCTCAAGAATGCAACAGTCTAGTCAAATCAAATAAATCAAATGTGGTCGCTGGAAGGCACTGGTTGGGGCGATTGTGCCGCCGCTGCAACCTGGGCGAGGAGTTGGGGCGTGACCCCTAGCGCTGCTGTATGACTGGCCACTAATGAGGGGGAGGGAATGGCTGCCATCGTTTGGTTTTGGCTCAGCCATGTCTCAAACTCCTCTGGGGTATGGACAATGACTTGGGTGCGCATGGCACCATGGTAGCCACCGCAAAGTTCCGCACAAACGACAGGGTACGTGCCCGGCTTCGTGGCCTTAAAACGCAGCTCGGTGGGAACCCCCGGAATGGCATCCTGCTTGAGCCGGAACTGGGGCACCCAAAAGGAATGAATGACATCCCGGGCAGATAGGTTCAGCTGCACATCCTTGCCGACGGGAATGTGTAACTCTCCGCTGACAATACCTTGGCTAGGATAGGTGAAAATCCAAGCGTACTGCATCCCCGCCACATCCACAACCAGATCAGGCATTTTACCTTGAACATCCGGACTGGCACCAATGCCAACTTCCGGAACGCTATTAGTCTTGGTGGCTAGGAGGGGTGGGGCATCGGTAGCGGTCGTTTGGGGGGCTGCGGCAACAACGGCCACAGCAGGATTGTGATCTCCCATGGTGTGCATGGCATGATCTCCGGGGTTCAGCCCCCCCATGCGTTGGAAAATATCCACGCTATAGATGCCAAGGAAGATGACAATCAATGCCGGAATAGCTGTCCAGAAGGCTTCAAGAGGTAGATTACCCTCCACGGGAACCCCATCACCATCATCCCCAGCGCGGCGGCGGTAGCGAATCACAAATAAAATAATGGCGCCTTGCACGACCAGAAATAGGGCAGTGCCAATGGTGAGCATGATGTCGAAGAAGTCATCGACTAGGGGAGCTTGTTCCGAGGCTTGCTCTGGCAAAAGGTTGTGGTTATGCCCCACCCAAAAACTGATAAGGGTGATGACAACCCCAGCGGTCAGCGTCCAAATTGAAGCTGGTATTTGTTCCATAGTGCTTGCCTAGGCCATCAGAGACAATCCCATCCCGATCCTAGGCAGATTCCTCAGCAATGGGGGTTAAAATAATCTAAAGATTCGTTAAGCTGCTTTTGCGTCGTCATTTTAGTCGTTAGTCAGCGCGGCCTCAACGCAAAAAAATTGCTGGAATTCTAGCGTTCCTTGCATAAAGCGTGATACCCTAGATGAGGGCGAATAGAGCATTCAGTGCCCCAACCCTAGTAGGTTACTATTAGTGAGTTGGCAGTTTTAGCTGTATTCGATCCACGGCGGTTCCATTTAGCAACAGTAGCTGTGAACCAAACAAGCGAGCATTTTACTATGTCAATGTTAGCGGGGTTAGTGCATAGAACTCATCTGCGCCCTTTTTACCGTGATGCGGTTTGTCGTGCGTGATTGGCCGGTGTTTATTGTTGCTCTTTTTAATCTGCTTAAGGGAGGTTTTTTTATGTCTATCCGCCTGTATGTGGGCAACTTGCCGCGTGAACTCAACCGTGAGGAGCTAGAAGCTCTCTTTAATAGAGAAGTGGGGGAAGTTGGCACTACTAAGCTAATTACCGATCGCAAAACTGGCAAGTGCCGAGGGTTTGGTTTTCTAACCGTGGAGTCAGAGGAGTTGGCGGATCAAGTGATCGAAAAACTCAATGGCTATACCTTCAAAGACAACCCTCTCAAAATTGAGAAAGCCAACGACAAGCCCAAAGCTGAGACAAAGGACGAGCAAGTCGTGGAAAAACCTAGCGTTAGCAGTCGCAGCAATCCTCGTAAAGCTAGCAAGGGGGGAAATCGTCGCCCGCAAACGCCAGCGACAATTGGGTCTAGCTCTATAGATACAGAAGCGGCTCAACCGGATCCTCGCTGGGCTGATGCGTTGGCGCAGTTAAAAGAGCGACTGCTGGCGCAGAGCACAAATCCCTAGCGCCTTGCCCTATATTGTTGGGGGCTTCTATGCCAACAGATCCGTGGCCGTTTGTTACCCCCGGTATTCCCGATAGTCTCTTTGAACGCCTTCCCGGTATTCCCTTAACGCAGCGGGAAACACGTTTGCTGATGCTATCGTACCTGCGGCTTGAGCCGGAGTCGTGTCTTTGGGATGTGGGTGCAGGCACGGGCACCATTGCGGTGGAGGCAGCACGTTTGGCTCATCGCGGGCAGGTGATTGCTGTCGAGCGGGATGAGGAGGTGGTGGATCTGATCCAGCGGAATTGCGATCGCTTTGGGGTGAACAATGTTCAGATTGTGGCAGGTTCGGCACCAGAGTGTTTTCCACAATTAGAMCCCCCGCCGCAGCGCATTTGTCTTGAAGGGGGTCGCCCCATTAAAGAGGTGCTGTTGCAGGCGTGGGAGTATTTAGCCCCTGGTGGGCGTTTGGTGGCGATCGCCGGCAGTCTTGAAAATCTTTATGCCCTTTCGGAAGGCTTTGCTACGGTGCAGGCGCGCAGCTTAGAGGTGGTGCAGTCGGTGATCAATCGCTTGGAAACCCGTGGCGGACACCGACTCTTTACGGCGGTTGAACCTATTTTTATCCTCAGTGGCGAAAAAATTTCCTGATGGGGATCGGGCAGTTGTGGGTGGTGGGCACCCCCATTGGCAACCTAGAAGACATCACGGCTCGTGCTTTACGGGTGCTGCGGGAGGKGGATCTCATTGCGGCAGAAGATACCCGCCATACTGGCCGGCTGCTACAGTACTTTGGCATCACCACGCCCCAGATTAGCCTTCATGCCCATAATACCCAACAACGCCTGCCCCACCTCCTTGCCAAACTACACGCTGGCCAACAGGTTGCCTTGGTGAGTGATGCGGGGCTGCCGGGGGTGGCGGATCCGGGGTACGAGCTGATTGCCGCTTGTATTGCCGCCGCTGTGCCAGTCATCCCTATCCCGGGTGCCAATGCGGCCTTGACGGCGTTGATGGCGGCGGGGTTACCGATGGCGCGGTTTTGTTTTGAAGGGTTTTTACCTCCGAAGGGTCGCGATCGCCAGCAGCGTCTTGACCAGCTACGCCAGGAATTGCGCACAATGATTTTCTACGAAGCGCCCCATCGCCTTCGCGCAACCTTGCAGGATTTTGTGGACACCTTTGGGGGCGATCGCCCCATTGTCCTAGCTCGTGAGCTAACCAAACGCTACGAAGATTTTTGGCGGGGGTGCCTTGCAGCAGCCAGTGAGTGGGTTACCCAAACCCCTCCCCGAGGCGAATATACCCTTGTGGTGGCCGGCAGTGCGCCCACAGCCTCCCCTATTTCCTGGGAGCAACTCCAAACCGAACTACAACTCTTGCAGTCTCAAGGGCTGTCTCTTGCCGAAGCCAGTCGCCAACTAGCGGCTCTGACGGGTGTGTCTCGCCGTCAGCTTTACCAAATGGGCTTAAGGGGAACCCATAGCAATCGATAGAATAAAGGGATAGCAACATTCTTGGGCGCGGTTGCGATCGCCCCACAATGGCTAGGAGTACACCAGCATTGGCAAGTATCAATTTTTGGACTCTGCTGATTCCCCCCGTCGCCGGAGGGATTATCGGCTATTTTACAAACGATCTTGCCATTACAATGCTCTTTCGCCCCTATACCCCCCGCTACATTGGCGGCAAGCAGCTTCCCTTTACGCCGGGGTTAATTCCCCGCAATCAAGAGCGGTTGGCGCGCCGTATTGCCGATGCCATTCTGGGGTCTCTGCTCACCCCTGAAGAACTGCAAAACCTTGCTCGTCGCCTCTTGCAGGTGCAGCGGGTGAAAGCAGTGATCTACTGGCTCCTTGAAACCAGCATTACCCAAATTAAAGAGCAAAGTGAACAGCGATCGGCGCAAGTGCTGGCCAACATTCTGCGCGACTTTTTTGGCGGTGCCCTCCCCCGCCTGATCAAAGTGTGGTCGCGGCGGGAAGACTTTTTGGAGCCACAACTTAACCAGTTATTTGATCAAGTGCTGGTTGAGCTACAACTCAGCGATGAACAGGCAGAAAAACTAGCGAATTGGCTACTGGCGGTGATGCTGCCTCCAGATCGTCTGCGCTTAGCCATTATTGATTTTTTAACCGATCGCACCATCAACATTTTGGATCAAGAACTGCGGCAACATACCAGTGGCACCTACTGGGTGATGGCCAATCTAGTCGGAGTGCGCAATACGCTGATCCGGCTGCGGGAGTACTGCCTCAATGAACGGGAGGCTTGCAACCGCCGCCTTAACGACCTGATTCAAGCCCTTGCCCTGCGCCAACGCTTAGTAGAAGCCTTGCAAAATATCAGTTTACAAAGTTTGCCCCTTGGCACCGTGCGCGAACTGCGACAGCTCTTTCGCCAAACCGTGCGGACTTATATTCAAGAACAGGGATTTGGGGTGATTGAAGCGGTCAGTCAAACCGTAGATTGGGAGGGAATTTCCCTGAGCATTTTGCGGCGACTGCGAGAATCCGCCAGTTTAGCGGCGTCCCTTGAGGTGGTGAGTGATGAATTGGCGCTCGTGCTAGATCGCTACCTAGAGCGGGATCTCGAATTGATGATTGAGCGAGCCATTCCCATCCTTGATTTAGATCGAGTGATTGTGGATCGGGTCAAGGCCACTTCTCCAGAAAACCTTGAACTGGCGATTCAGGGCATTGTCCGTAGTGAATTGCAGGCGATCGTCCGCTTGGGGGGAATTTTGGGGTTCTTAATTGGTCTGGTGCAAGCTGGATTTTTGTACTGGCAAGCTAGGCCATAACCCCAGCTAGTCCCTAGGAATCCTCTGCAGTAAACTACTCCCAGCTAAAGCAGGGAGCTTTTAGTAGCCCTGCAGTTAGCAAGCCAACCACGAGCCTCTGGGGTGGTTTACAACACCCCCAATCGACCGTTACCAGTGCCTTAAACAACCGTTTCTGGTGTCCGCAGTACAATTATAACCTAAGGCAACTGAA
>NZ_JAKLTV010000059.1:0-5452 GCF_022698185.1 Synechococcus sp. PCC 6717
TTCAAACTGACAATATCGAAGAGACTTTCACGCAGGAGCGATCGCCAAAGCATCTGAATTTGCGCAAGGGGGCAGTGCGAACCACCTTTAGTTTCTAGACACAGAGGGATAGCTTGGTAGCCCCGTACTAAAGTACGGGGAGGAAAAGCTACCTAGCAACTTTAGTTGCTCTGTGCTAATCTATACTTAATCGCCATCCTTGGTGAAAAACCCAATCGGCGACAGTTGTTACAAGTAAGCAGAACTTTGGGGCTTTGCCTCAAGGAACTGTGTAGGGGCGGTTTGCTCACGCCTTTACGAGTTCGTTTGTGGACTGCGTAAGAATCCCCCGACTTTAGTCGGTGGGAGTGTCAAAAGTCAACCTTGAGCGCCGTACTATGGGGCATGGATGGCCCTGTGTTGATACCGCCTCTGATTAAAAGTATCTCATTGTACGATTTTCACCACCGATCTGAAAGGACCCATATAGACAGAGCTTGGAGAATTGTTCAAGGGTCTTCAAATTAGTTGGTTGCGCCATAAGGGGATATGACTATCCTGACTTGAAACCCGCCGCGATCGCCACTGAGGTCATTGATTAAGCCAGCAGGATTGCTTAGCTTGCGTTGTGGATCATAAATAAAGCAAATGAGTGTGTGAAATCTGTGACTAGTGTTTCGATAGACTTCAAAATCGATGGCTAAATCTTTTACAATTTCTTTTTGAGATTTTGTACGTGTCTGTTTGACTTCAATAGCGCATCTGTGATCAACCAATAAAAAATCAATACGGTACTCATGAGAATAAGTCTGCGGAACTGGGTACTCACGCCTGATGTCAGGTTTGCCCAATTGATGATTTCGAAGTTCCTGCCTGAGAAGTTCTTCTAGAGCATTTTGTACATCTTTTTCTCTAAAGTTTTGGATGTTTAATTGATAACCGGCTAAATCATGAAATTGTTGGCATATTTCTATAATTTTGCTAATGCTGTCTTCACAAGGGTCTGGGAAGAGTTTTTGTCTAATAGCTTGTTGAGTTTGTTGTATTGTTTGCAGATGATTTGAAATATCCTGCCTAAATTCACTGATTTCATTTTTCAAGCTATCTTGAAGCTGAGCATTTGCGGCTGGAAGTAAGTTGCCTCTAATCTGCTCCTGTAGCTGATTGAGTGATGTCCGTAGCTCTTGCTGACTCTCTTCAATGTGGGGTCGTAATTGCTTCAGCAGATTCACATCCCGCACAGTGGCTTGTTGCTGCCGTTGTATGGAGACCCATGCTGCCCCAACCGTAACCGACAAACCACCAGCAATAACTCTAGGATGACCATAGCCAATGCCAATGGTGGCGATCGTCAAACCACTTAAAACAAGGCTATCCGGCCACTTAGATCGAATATGCGACCATAACTGACGAGCAGGGGGCTGTGCAGAGCGTTCTGTTTTTCTCTGAAGCATATTATTTACAGCAGAGTTTGTGGATGACTATAGCAGATCGTTGGCAACCGACAACAACTAGGAATATATTGAATATATTATTTTGTTAATTTTTCATTTAAAATTTGATGTGACATTTTCTGTACTGAATAGTGTCGCACGGAGGGTAGGCTGGAAAGCACGCTTTGCTGGCGCAAGCCGCTACCATACTAAAGTCCCACACTCAGGTCTCGGCAACGATAGAGCCATGCTCCATGTTCGATTTCTGTCTTGGCTGACGGTTACGGTAGGGTTGGTCATTCTTCCCATCCGCGCCAACAAAGCAGCAACCCAGAACCTGCAAGCCATGGTGGTAGCGCCCCATCCAGCGGCGGCAACCGTGGGGGCTGAGGTGCTCAGGGCAGGGGGAAATGCCGTGGATGCTGCGGTAGCTACGGCGTTGATGATCTCGGTGGTGGAGCCGTTTTCCGCAGGGATTGGTGGCGGTGGCTTTGCCCTTGTCTATGATGCCTCGTCCCAGGACATTACAGCCTTAGATTTTCGTGAGCGGGCGCCCTTAAGCGCAACCCCTGCGATGTATTTAGACAGTGCCGGAAATCTAATTCCACGAGCCAGCTTAGATGGGGTGCTAGCTGCTGGGACGCCAGGAACGATTGCTGGTTTGGCTGCTCTGCATCATCGCTATGGTAAGCTCCCTTGGCGGCAGCTTGTTGCACCTGCGATCCATGCGGCAGAAGAGGGATTTAGCGTCACAGAACGCTATCGGCGAGCAGCGACCCTCCGTCTTGCGGTTCTCCAAGCAGATGCCACTGCCCGACAGATTTTTCTTGATCAGGGGCAAGTGCCAACCCTCGGCACTGTTATCCGCCAGCCGGATTTGGCCAAGACGTTAGGGGCGATCGCCACCAATCCCAATAACTTCTACAACGGTTGGATTGCCACAGCCATTGCTGATTTCATGGGGCAATCAGGGGGAAAAATGAGCCGCGCTGATTTGGCCAGTTATCAACCCATCTGGCGATCGCCAATCTGCGGTCGTTATCGCGGCCTCCAGGTCTGTTCGATGCCGCCCCCTTCCTCCGGTGGCGTGGCCCTCATCCAAATGCTGAACCTCCTTCAGGCATTGCCACCGGCAACCACACCCACCGATCGCGGCCATCAGCTAGCCAGTGTGATGCAAATTGCCTATGCCGATCGCGCCCACTATTTAGGAGATAGTGATTTTGTGGCGGTACCTATTGCCCTCCTCACTAGCCCTGCCTATGCCCAACAGCGTGCCCGCGAGATTTTACCCCAACAGGCTCGTCCTCAGAGCAGGGTTCGTGCGGTTGATCCGAGCCAATTGCATCGCCCCGAGTCAGGTAATACTAGCCACCTGACTGTGGTGGATACCGCTCGCAATGCTGTGAGCCTTACCTTTACCATTAATGGTGCCTTTGGTGCTGGCGTAGTTGTCCCCCAGACGGGCATTCTCCTTAACAATGAAATGGACGACTTCGCGATCGCCCCTAATCAGCCCAATCTCTTTGGTGTGGTTGGGGTACAGGTCAACAATCAACCCCTTGCTAACGGCATTAGCGGTGGCAAGCGTCCCCTCTCCAGCATGACCCCAACCATTGTTACCCGCGATGGCCAACTGGTTATGGCCATGGGTTCCACAGGGGGCAGCCGCATTATCACTGCGGTGCTGCAACTCTTGCTCAATATCATTGACCACGGACAGGACGCGCCCACGGCTCTGGCTAGTCCTCGCCTGCACCAGCAGTGGGAGCCAGATGTTTTGTTTGTTGAACCTGGGGTATCCCCAGAATGGCTAGCCACATGGCAGCAGTGGGGCTATACCGTGGTACAACCGCAGCCCTGGGGCAATGCCAACCTCATCCGCGTGCTAGATAATGGAACCTTAGAAGGAGCTGCGGATCCTCGCGGTGCGGGGATTGCAGCTGGATTTTGACTGAAACTTGAGGCAATCAATGGCAGAGGTGACCATGGCAGCCCTGGTAGCTGCAGTGCGATCAGGCAACTGGCTCATTAGCTTTCCCACCGATACGGTGCCGGCGTTGGCTAGCCGCTGCGATCGCGGTGAACTGATCTATGCGGCCAAGGGGCGGCAACCAGATAAGCCCTTGATTCTCATGGGAGCGAACCCCGAACAGCTTTGGCGCTTTGTGAAAGGCACTGCTGCTGAATTTAAGCAGTGGCAGGCGATCGCTGAGCGCTACTGGCCGGGAGCCGTAACACTGGTGCTGCCCGCCGCTGAGTTGCCCGTGGGGTTAAATCCGCAAAACACAGGCACAATTGGCCTGCGGGTACCGGCTTGGCCAAGGGCACAGACTCTACTTGAGCAAACAGGGCCTCTTGCCACCACCAGTATTAATCGATCGGGAGAGCCACCCCTCACCGACCTGAAGGCTATCGCTGAAACCTTTCCCCAAGTGCTAACGCTCCAAGGATGGGAGTTGCCCCCCACCCCACCTCAGCCCTCCACCGTGGTGCAATGGCAAGAGGGTGAATGGCAGGTGCTGCGTCAAGGGCAAATCGTGTTTACCCCTTAGTACTGCGAGTCCACCTCCCCAGATGCAACCCGCTCAAGAAGGTCATGGAGAATTTTTTCCTCTTCCTCTGAAATTTGGCCATCGGCAAGCACCGCATCAATAATTTGGCCGTGCTCTTCTAGGGTAAGGATTTTGTCCTCAAGGGCTTTTTCGACGAGGGCTTTAATCTGGGCTGAGTCCATGGGAGTGCTCCATGCCGTTTTGCTACATATCATACTGCTTCCATCGCGTTCACCGAAAACCTCCGAGAAGCCCCGCACCTTCAGGTCGGGGAGGGACAGGAGCGGCAATTGAGAGGGGTTCAATACCCCCGAAATTGCCAGGTTTAGTACGCTTGTTTTTCATAGTCACGGGTGAGAATATAAAAGGATGAAACAAACTCTGACACTAGTTTGCAAACTTGCAACCACACCCGAACAAAATGCCAAGATTGAGGCAGTGCTTCAGGCGTTTGCTGCTGCTTGCAACTATGCCAATGAGCAAGTCAAACCCAAAACAACCAGCAAAACAACGATTCAGTCGTTGGTCTATAACGACCTGCGAGAACAGTTTGGGTTGAGTGCTAATCAGGCAGTCAGGGTTTGTGCCAGGGTTGGGGCGAATCGAAAAACAGCCAAAGTGAAGGGCAAACCTGTCAAAGCGTTTCGTCCAACTTCGGCAGACTACGATGCCCGAATCTTCTCTTTTCGGGAGAAGGATTGGACAGTCAGCCTGACCCTGCTGGGATGTAGAGAACACATCAAACTGGAAATAGGACACTACCAGCGCGGCCAGCTGAAGGGGTTTAAACCCACTTCGGCTCAACTGTGCAAGCACAGAGATGGAAGATACTACATCCACATTCAACTGAGCGACGAAGCTCCTGAACCCATTCAGTCGGACAAGGGGATTGGCATTGATTTCGGTCGGCGTGAAATCGCTAAAACTAGTACCGATAAAGGTTGGGATGCTAAGCAGTTGAATCAAGTCCGAGATCATTTCGCCAAAGTGAGAGCATCGCTCCAGCAAAAAGCCTCGAAGGGCACACGGTCGAGTCGGCGTAGATGCCGACAAGTCCTGCAACGGCTGTCGGGGAGGGAGAGACGCTTTCAGCGATGGCTCAATCATTCCATCAGTGCATCCATCATTCGTGAAGCAAAACAACTCCATGCCATTGTTGCTTGCATATTGGGCTGAGAACTGAAAAAAAGTTCAAGTGTGGGCATTGCGGATGGATTGGTGATGCAGACCTAAATGGAGCAATCAATATTGCGCTTTTGGGGCAGTCCGTAACGCTGCCTGGAGGCTCCTGGCTGGCTTGCGAGATAGAATCAACCAGCAACCGAGAAACACGACCGAGCGGAGACGGTCTAACAGTTGGGCGTTCTATCAGTTGCGACAATTCTTGGAATACAAGGTTATAAAGGAGGGAGTTGAGGGGGTGGCGGTCCCCCCTGCCTTTGCCAGTAAAACCTGCCATTGTTGCTTGCATATTGGGCTGAGAAC
>NZ_JAKLTV010000060.1:0-990 GCF_022698185.1 Synechococcus sp. PCC 6717
GATTAGTTCCATATCGTTGTTTTCAATCGCTTCAGTCACATACCTTTTGGTTGCTTCAATGATTGCTTCGTTGGTAAATATTTTGCGGCGCTTGAACGGAATCTAGACAAAGTGATGTCCTGACTGATACGTGCAATGACGAGTCGATTTTAGCTGTATGCCATCTTCTCTCATACGGTTGCTATTCACGTAAATCGGCATCTATAATAACTGCATACCATCTTRACCCAATGATGTTTTTAGCCGTCCAAAAAGATGTTTTTCAACCTGACAAGCAGCTTGCTCAGTTGCTTACTGAGTTAGCGCGTCTTGCCAACAATCTCTACAACCAAGGCGTGTATGAGTCTCGGCAATACTTCTTTGAGCAAGGACGGAAACCGTTCAAGGTTCTGAATTATGTCAACCTCTACTTCTGCTTGGAAAACGACATCGATACGATCATCTACGGTCGAAACAACGGGCAGAAAGATGAAATCAATTTGGGTGCAAAAACGAATCAGGAGTTCGTGCAAATTCCGCACTACAAGCTGTTTGGACGAATTAAGCAGCTTTGTTTAATTTTCGGGATTCGATTAGTCGAAACCGAAGAATCGTATACGTCTCAAGCCTCGTTTTTCGATAATGACTTCTTGCCTACGTTCGGCGAAAAACCTGAAGGGTGGAAGGCATCAGGAAAACGAGTTCTTAGAGGTCTGTACCGAACTGCGCAAGGATGGCTCATCAATGCAGACTGTAATGGAGCCTGCAATATCATGAGAAAGGTAAGCACAAAGCTCAATATCGATTTGAGTGGAGTGTGTAGAGGGGCTGTGGCAGCCCCTTCTAAGGTCAAGTTAGGGCAGATTGGTTTTGCTCTAGCCTAACTCAGAGAAGCCTCGCCGTTCCACAGCGGGGAGTGTCACGCCAACTACACTGCCGAAAACGCTAAACCGTACTGAGCAACTCTGCTGCCGCTGCCTTCAGGGCGGGAACTTTGTCAAGTCTTTCCCA
>NZ_JAKLTV010000061.1:0-1381 GCF_022698185.1 Synechococcus sp. PCC 6717
TCTTCAATGTAGCGCTGAATTGTTTCGCTGCTAACATTGCCAGCCGTTGAGACAAAGTAACTGGATGTCCACATGGACGGCAGTTTCATTAATGGATTAGGGAATTCCTGTCTGAGGAACCGTGCAGTTCGCCCCTTAATTCGATGCACTGCGGCTTTTCTGGTAGTCCATAGTTCACCGGTTTGTCTATCTGTGCTACGCTGCAGACAATTGTTGCATAAACTCACCATGTTTGGATGTCAGCAAGTTTTGCTCAACCCCAATAACGAACTTAAGGGGGTGATGGAATTTGTCTGCTCTGAGGCAAACAAGCTAACCAATCAGGGCATCTACTATGCTCGTCAACTGCACTTTAAGACCGGGCAGTGGATTGGCAAGCATAGCCTGAGTTACGAATACAAGACCAGTAAGCACTTCCAAGCTCTTTACTCCCAGGCTGCACAGCAAACCTTGATTTCGGTCTACGAGTCGTTTAAGTCCTACCGAGCATTGTTGAAACTGTGGCGAGGTGGAGAACTGGCAGAGAAACCTAGGATGCCAAATTACCGCAAGAAGGGAGGGTTGGCAGTAGTCAGCTATCCCAAACAAGCGCTGAAGTTGGTTGATGGGATGATCCGGGTTCCGCTGGGGCAGTTAGTGAAAGTGTGGTTTCAGATTGATTCGTTCACTGTCCCCATGCCCTCCAATCTCAAATTTGAGGACATCAAGGAACTGCGGATTCTGCCGCGCAATGGGTGTTTCTACGCTGAGTTTGTCTATCGGCTGAAACCTGTTCAGATTGATGTAGACCCGATGCGGGTGCTGGGCATCGATTCGGGATTAAACAACTGGCTCACCTGCGTCAGCAATGTGGGAACCAGCTTCATTGTGGATGGACTGCACCTGAAATCGTTGAACCGCTGGTACAACAAGCAAATTGCCAAGCTGAAAGAAGGTAAGCCTCAAGGCTTTTGGTCAAAGCGACTGGCACAACTCACTGAGAAGCGCAATCGGCAGATACGTGATGCAGTGAACAAAGCGGCTAGGATTGTGATTGACCATTGCACCCGTAACCGGATTGGTCGGATTGTATTTGGCTGGAACCAGCGGCAAAAGGACGGTTCCAACCTGGGCAAGAAGACCAATCAGAAGTTTGTGCAGATCCCAACTGCGAGACTGAAAGAGCGGATTGCTCAGTTAGCGGAGCAGTACGGGATAGAGTTTGTTGAAACTGAGGAGTCGTATACCTCTCAAGCATCGTTTGTGGATGGTGACTTTTTGCCGACATTCGGTGAAAAACCTGATAGCTGGAAGTCATCGGGGAAGCGGACGAAGCGAGGCTTGTTCAGGACTGCTCAGAATTGGTACATCAACGCGGATTGTAATGGCGCTGAGATCGGAA
>NZ_JAKLTV010000062.1:0-1336 GCF_022698185.1 Synechococcus sp. PCC 6717
CGGTASTGACTTACTTGCCGGGATTTCTCCGTACTAGGATGTTTCTTCGCGTAGTTGATACGCCTACTTTCCACGTCTCTAGTTTAACACATAGAGAGGGCTAAAGCCCCCTGAGTTGGCTGTATCCCCTCGCTAAAGCGGAGGGGTTTTAGCCCGCCCACATCACTCCTATAAGAGATCACCAGCGATGATGAAAGCGGAATTCGAGAATGCCTTGAAAGAGTTTGCGAATACTCTCACAGGGCACGTGAGCACAGAGGATGGGCAGTGGTCAGTCAAGGGATTTATCGACGCCTTTAGGAACGTTTATACAATCTCGTCCGACACCAAAATTGTTTCCAAAATCCTCGAGATCCACCTTTTCCCGAGAATTATTGCTTTTGCTGATGAGCATGACTTTGCCATCGTTCTCGCTGAGCAGCAGAATTACTACCCGGATATATCATTTGTCTCAAAGCATGATGAAGCCGTTCGCTTTGCCGTTGACTTCAAGACTACCTACCGTATTACCGGCAAACCTTGGCTCTGTAATGGATTCACTCTTGGTTCACATGGTGAATACTTTCAGAACCGAACAAGCACGAAGAACATTCAATTCCCTTATGGAAGCTATTCCGGCCATTTTTGCTTGGGCATTATCTATGATCGCGCTGATGGAGCCATTATTGACGAAACACAGCCAATATCGATAGCATCCAGCCCATTGAGGACATCCTTTCAGGCAACGGCATGTTCGCTAAGCTCGGTGAGGAGTGGTTTGACGATTACTGGATGAATTTTGGAAAGATTATCGTCAAAGGCCCAGATGGGAAAACCAAGAGGATCACGTCGCTTGTTGATTTTGTGAAATATCGTGGCGGCGATCCATCACTTATCGTCCCAAGGAACAATCAACCATGAGCATTCATCGAGTGCTAGTGCCCCCGATAAAGTGTCAAGGAATCAAGACTAAACTCGTTCCTTGGATAAAGGCCATCATCCCTGCCGATTTTGACGGTCGCTGGATTGAACCATTCATGGGATCAGGCGTCGTGGTCTTTAATGTGCGGCCTAGGAAGGCGTTGCTTGCGGACTCAAATCCGCACCTCATTAACTTTTACCAAGCAGTCGCCAAGGGCGAGATCACCGCCTATTTTGATAATCACACAAATAGTGGTGTTGTTGAAGGTATTAACAATAAATTGAAGCTGATCAAGCGGTCAGGTTATGGGTTCAGGAACTTTGACAATTTTCAGTTACGTTGCTTAATTTGCTGGCATTTAGCTATTGATTAAGCATAACTCGGACGATAGAGCCACCTGGCCATGAAACCTCAATACCCATCCGCAACTAGCCT
>NZ_JAKLTV010000063.1:0-2444 GCF_022698185.1 Synechococcus sp. PCC 6717
CGACACCTCAGGTGCGCAGTATTTACGGCTTATAGGAGTGATGTGGGCGGGCTAAAACCCCTCCGCTTTAGCGAGGGGGTACAGCCAACTCAGGGGGCTTTAGCCCTCTCTATGTGTTAAACTAGAGACGTGGAAAGTAGTCGTATCAACTACGCGAAGAAACATCCTAGTACGGAGAGATCCCGGCAAGTAAGTCACTACCGCTTTGGCGGCAAGCCTAAACCACTGCAAGCAATGGCAGGATGTTGAGCGTATCGAACTGGCTAGTGTTGAAAAGCGCGAAACCACGAACCGAAACATAAACGTAGTCCCAATAGCAGAGATGCTTGAGGTGAGTAGGGGGTCTTTGACTGCCCCCACCCGCATTAAGTTGTGGGTGACAGCTCAAGGGAAAAGCGAAGCAATGCGGCTTCAGCCCGTTGCGTAGCATCCTTTGGGAATCCCCTCTCTTTCAAGGAGGAGAGAAGTCAAAGGACTTGAGGCACAGTTGATGGCCACAGTGACGTTCTAAGAGGACGATGGCCACAATGTCATCAATGGGACGGGGAGGGAGCCGCAGCCCGTGAGGAATGAATTTCTGCACGCCCCGGGGCGGAAATAACTGCCAATAGCGATCGCGCGCAACTAGGGTACTGTTGCGTTCATCCACTTGGTGAATGCCAACATCAGCTGGCAGGTGTGCCTGCAAGGTTTGCAGCCAATGCTGGGATGTGGTTTGGTTTCCCATAATGACTTGGCGAATGCCGTAGGTACGCTGCCAGTGCTGCACAAGGGCAAGGGCGCGATCGCTGGCAACCACCTCATGCGCCCAGATTTCCGTCAGTGTTGCTAGGGCGAGGCCGCATTTGTCGCGCCCAGGGTCAAACCCCACATAGGTCGGTGTTGGCTCCTGTCTTAGCAACTGAGACTGACTCACTCCCTCCCTACAGCAAGCCCGTGACGAGGATTGAACTCGTGACCTCACCCTTACCAAGGGTGTGCTCTACCACTGAGCTACACGGGCAAAAATCATCAAGATTCCATCATAACCGATGCAGGCAACACTTTGAACCCCAATTTTTGCTTGGCTGTTCCAAGGTACGATCGCCAGTAACCCTTTGTTGCTTGTCGATGAGCGCCTATACCGTAACTGCCGCTTGGCTGGCTAGCCACCTAGACGACCCTAACGTCGTAGTGATTGACTGTCGCTTTGATTTGATGGCACCGGAGCGAGGGCAACAGCAGTACCGCGCGGGCCATATTCTCGGTGCCTACTACTTAGACTTGGAGCAGGATTTATCCAGCCCGCGGCAGCAGTACGGGGGGCGGCATCCCTTGCCAGACCCCGAACGATTAGCCGCAACCCTACAGTCGATGGGGGTGAGGGAACAAACCCTAGTGGTGGCCTACGATGATTCGCGGTTGGCCTATGCGGCTCGGTGTTGGTGGTTATTGCGGTGGCTGGGGCACGATCGCGTCGCTGTGTTAGATGGGGGCTACAGCCATTACGCTGCCGCAGGTTATCCCACCACAACGGTGATCCCGGAAGTGCGTCAGGGGCACATCGTTGCTGTCCCCAGAGCAGAATGGGTGGTGGATCGCCAAGGGGTTATTGCGGCTCAAGGACAGCCACAAACCGCCATTGTCGATGCACGGGAGCCGCACCGCTATCGGGGTGAGCATGAACCTATTGATCCGGTGGCTGGGCATATTCCAAGGGCACTCAATTACCCGTGGTTGGAGATGACCCACGCCAATGGGTTGCTCAAATCAACGGCTGAGTTACAACGGCACTGGCAACCCTTGGCAAACACACCGGAAATTATTGTCTATTGCGGATCCGGAGTCACGGCCTGTGTAGATATTCTGGGGATGGCGATCGCCGGTCTCCATCAAACCAAGCTCTACGCTGGCAGTTGGAGTGACTGGTGCGCCTACCTATAGTCTACTGGTGACACTCCCCGCCGTGGAACGGCGAGGCTTCTCTAAGTTAGGCCAGAGCAAAACCAATCTGCCCTAACTTGACCTTAGAAGGGGCTGCCACAGCCCCTCTACACACTCCACTCAAATCGATATTGAGCTTTGTGCTTACCTTTCTCATGATATTGCAGGCTCCATTACAGTCTGCATTGATGAGCCATCCTTGCGCAGTTCGGTACAGCCCTCTAAGAATTCGTTTTCCTGATGCCTTCCACCCTTCAGGTTTTTCGCCGAACGTAGGCAAGAAGTCATTATCGAAAAACGAGGCTTGAGACGTATACGATTCTTCGGTTTCGACTAATCGAATCCCGAAAATTAAACAAAGCTGCTTAATTCGTCCAAACAGCTTGTAGTGCGGAATTTGCACGAACTCCTGATTCGTTTTTGCACCCAAATCGATATTGAGCTTTGTGCTTACCTTTCTCATGATGTTGCAGGCTCCATTACAGTCTGCATTGATAAGCCATCCTTGAGCAGTTCGATAC
>NZ_JAKLTV010000064.1:0-1786 GCF_022698185.1 Synechococcus sp. PCC 6717
ATACATAAACGTAGTCCCAATAGCAGAAATGCTTGAGGTGAGTAGGGGGTCTTTGACTGCCCCCACCCGCATTAAGTTGTGGGTGACAGCTCAAGGGAAAAGCGAAGCAACGCGGCTTCAGCCCGTTGCGTAGCATCCTTTGGGAATCCCCTCTCTTTCAAGGAGGGGAGAAGTCAAGCCCAGCCTTCGATAGTCACATCTACGCGATCGCCCTCGTGAGACAGCGGTGCGATGTTTAGGTAATAAAGAGGAGTATCTGCGGATAGATTGCGCAGCCAGTGAAGGCATTGGGCATCCACATGGACGTAGGAGCCTGTTTCTACAGGGGTACGAGTTAAGGCAGTTACAGCCACCGCATTGGCAGGSGGAGTCATCGGACAGGTAATGAGTTCGCCAACCCCAGCCACAATTAAAAAGACATCATCCCCACGGTGGTGGTAGTGAGGGTAGTTTGCCTGTCCTGGCTCAATGCGATAGAGACTGGAGGCCAAGTCTGGATTGTGATGATCCAGCGGGCAAACAGCATAGCCCGGTCGTTTGGGAATCCACGTTTGACAACGGTCAACTAATTCTGGAAAGGAAAAAACAACCATAGTCGTTGGGGTCAATAGCCAAATTCTGTCTATGGGTTTATTGTATCCTCTAGCGATCGCGGTATCCTAGCTAGGCAGTGGGCTAAAGCCGGAGTCTTGGATGAGTATGCAAATCCCTGTGATTGTTGTTGGTGCCTTGGGCAAGATGGGTCGCGAGGTGGTTAAGGCGGTGCAGCACGCCCCAGATACTCAACTCTACGCAGCCGTTGATCGGCACCACATCGGTGAAGATGTTGGCGAAGTTCTGGGGGTGGGGGCGCTGGAGGTTCCCCTCAGCGGCAGTCTCCAAGAGGTTTGCGTTGCCGCAGCCCAAGAAAAACAGCCAGTTGTCATGGTGGACTTTACCCACCCCCAAGCAGTTTATGAGAATGTCCGCATGGCCATTGCCTACGGCGTTTATCCGGTGGTGGGGACGACCGGCCTCAGCCATGACCAGATTGCTGACCTTGCCGAGTTTGCAGATAAAGCAGAGATGGGAGCGGTGATTGCTCCCAACTTTTCGATCGGTATGGTGTTGCTGCAAGAGGCCGCTATTCGCGCTAGTCAGTACTTTGATCATGTGGAAATTATTGAACTGCACCACAATCAAAAGGCGGATGCCCCCAGTGGAACAGCCGTGCAAACTGCTCAGCGCTTAGCAGAGCTAGGTAAACCCTTTAACCCTGCCCAAGTAGAGGAAACGGAACATCTGGCTGGTGCTCGTGGTGCTCACGCTAGTGGCAATATTCGCATTCACAGTGTGCGCCTCCCAGGGTTAATTGCCCACCAAGAGGTGATTTTTGGCTCAGCAGGGCAAGTCTATACCCTCCGCCACGATACTAGCGATCGCCAATGCTATATGCCCGGTGTCCTCTTAGCCATTCGGAAAGTTATCCATCTCAAACGCCTGATCTATGGCCTTGAAAAGCTGCTCTGAGGGATAGCACATCTGGCACATTATCGAATTGGTAGTGGTGAACAGTTGACATCCTCCCTTCACTGCGCTCAGGAAGGGGATTCCATCGGAATACAAGGGTATCAAGGAAGGAGTTGAGGTGGTTGCTGTACCMCCTGCCTATACCAGTCAAACCTGCCATTGTTGCTTGCATATTGGGCTGAGGACTGAAAAAAAGTTCAAGTGTGGGCATTGCGGATGGATTGGTGATGCAGACCTAAATGGAGCAATCAATATTGCGCTTTTGGGGCAGTAGATC
>NZ_JAKLTV010000065.1:0-511 GCF_022698185.1 Synechococcus sp. PCC 6717
CTCTTCCGAACTACAGAGCGAAAGAACAATGCGTTAGCCTCTCCACCCTAAACGGACGGGAACGCATTCCCTTAGTGGTGGGTAACTACCAGATAGAAAAACTCAAGGGCAAGAAGCCTACTTCTGCCACTCTCTGCAAACGCAAAGATGGTAAGTTTTATATCCACATCCAAGTAAAGGAAGAAGTGCCAGAACCTCAGACTGGACATGGGGTTTTGGGCGTTGACTTTGGTAGGACAGACATTGCACATACATCGGAAGGAGACAACTGGCATGGACAGCAGTTAACTAAGGTACGAGACCACTACTCCAAACTGAGGGCGGTACTCCAACACAAGGCTAGTAAAGGCACACGCAGTTCTAGGCGTAGATGTCGGGAACTGGTGAAACGGCTATCTGGCAGGGAGAGACGCTTTCAGGCATGGGTAAACCACTGCATTTCTAAGACTATTGTGGCAAGGGCAAAAGCAACGGGCAGTGTTATTGCTTTGGAAGACCTGACAGGGATACG
>NZ_JAKLTV010000066.1:0-1400 GCF_022698185.1 Synechococcus sp. PCC 6717
TTGTCGTGGTGTATGAGGACTTGCAGGTGAAGAACCTAGTCAAGAATCATCATCTTGCCAAATCCATCCATGATGCTAGTTGGTCTCAGTTCACCCAATGGCTGGACTACTACGGGAAGGTGTGGGATAAGGCAGTAGTGTCAGTACCGCCACAATACACCACACAGGACTGTACTCATTGCGGTCATAGGGTGCCAAAAACTCTATCCACTAGAACCCATAGTTGTCCTAAGTGCGGGTTTGAGTTAGACAGAGACCAGAACGCGGCTCTGAATATCTTGAAAAAGGGGCTAAGCATCTTGGGGATGGAATGGCAAAACAGTACCCAAGGGCATTGGGGAACTGGGGAGAAATCCCAAACGACTGGGGAGACAAGCACCTCTGCTATGGATGGGAAACCTGAAATGGTAAGTGCTGTCGCTGAACTAGTAACAAGAATCCCCTGCCTTTAGGCATGGGGAGTATGTCAACCTGAAACTTTGCGGTTCGGGTCTAAACCCGCTCCAGATACTTGGCCTCTAGTAAAAAGGAGCCACGCTCTAAGCGGACAACCCAGTAATTGCCCGGCTGCTGCCCCAGGATGATCCCTTCCTCGCCAAGGGTTAATACACTGGGCGGACGGAGCATGGGCATCGGTTCAGCAGTTTTGACATAGGCAGGCAGTTCAATCAAACGGACGCGATCGCCCACAGAAAACGATTGTCCCATTGCTTTAGATGTACGACCTTCTTCTACTTTACTCCTCATCTTGTCCACCCCACCCCCATAGCTGAGGATTTCTCCTTGACTTTGTGACATTCCCCCCGTTGCAAGCAGACGGGGAATTCAAGCTATGGAGATTAAATTGATTAAGATTGAGCAGCTAAGGATCGCCACTCTTGGATCAGTATTGGTGAAACATTGAGTATGATGCTTGATTGATGGAGGCTAGGAATTTCCAATCGCAGTGGCACCGCAGGGTCTAATTGCATCAAAATAGGCTGCAAATCATACTGAGCAACATTTGGTTCCGGATTGGCAGAATCCGTGAAGATTTGGCTCTATCGTCCGAGTTATGCTTAATCAATAGCTAAATGCCAGCAAATTAAGCAACGTAACTGAAAATTGTCAAAGTTCCTGAACCCATAACCTGACCGCTTGATCAGCTTCAATTTATTGTTAATACCTTCAACAACACCACTATTTGTGTGATTATCAAAATAGGCGGTGACTTCRCCAAACCACCGATAAATTGTTCTTACGCTCTCTTGAAAAGAATCCTGAGCTTGAGCTAACCAATCGAGCAATTGAAAGGTTCCATCTCTCCAATCTTTTGCTTGCTCAAAGATGGCTCTAAACGATTCCTTCTCCTGATGCATTCGAGCCAGACTTGGCACTACTTCTCGAATTTCTTCCAGAGA
>NZ_JAKLTV010000067.1:0-1101 GCF_022698185.1 Synechococcus sp. PCC 6717
CAGATTGCAGCCGCGCTCAAACAAAGTAAATATACGTTACTGAAGCCGGAGGAAAATCTAACTCAGAAGCAAAAAGCAAAACTGGAAGAAATTCGAGAAGTAGTGCCAAGTCTGGCTCGAATGCATCAGGAGAAGGAATCGTTTAGAGCCATCTTTGAGCAAGCAAAAGATTGGAAAGATGGAACCTTTCAATTGCTCGATTGGTTAGCTCAAGCTCAGGATTCTTTTCAAGAGAGCGTAAGAACAATTTGTCGATGGTTTGGTGAAGTCACCGCCTATTTTGATAATCACACAAATAGTGGTGTTGTCGAAGGTATTAACAATAAATTGAAGCTGATCAAGTGGTCAGGTTATGGGTTCAGGAACTTTGACAATTTTCAGTTACGTTGCTTAATTTGCTGGCATTTAGCTATTGATTAAGCATAACTCGGACGATAGAGCCACTTCAAATAAATTACAAACCCTAAAAGCCTTGATGTAGTTGGCTCCTAGCCTATGGGCGATACTGGACTCGAACCAGTGACCCCTTCCGTGTGAAGGAAGTGCGCTACCACTGTGCTAATCGCCCATTGATTTTCTTAACCAAGAATACTATTTTAGGTCAATATGGCAAGATTTGCAAGCGTAAACTTCCCCGCCCTAGAAGGGCGAGGCTTTCTGTAGCCCTCCGGCTATCTCGCAAGCTAGCCAAGAGCCTCCAGGCAGCGTTACGGACTGCCCCAAAAGCGCAATATTAATTGCTCCATTTAGGTCTGCATCACCAATCCATCCGCAATGCCCACACTTGAACTTTTTTTCAGTTCTCAACCCAATATGCAAGCAACAATGGCAGGTTTGACTGGTATAGGCAGGKGGTACAGCAACCACCTCAACTCCTTCCTTGATACCCTTGTATTCCAAGAATTGTCGCAACTGATAGAACGCCCAACTGTTAGACCGTCTCCGCTCGGTCGTGTTTCTCGGTTGCTGGTTGATTCTATCTCGAATRSMTSTCAAATCCTCGCTAGCAACAATGGCAGGTTTGACTGGTATAGGCAGGGGGTACAGCAACCACCTCAACTCCTTCCTTGATACCCTTGTATTCCAAGAATTGTCGCAACT
>NZ_JAKLTV010000068.1:0-938 GCF_022698185.1 Synechococcus sp. PCC 6717
CAAAGTGGTGCCCTGATTGATACTTGGCGTGGCGCGCTGACTTGACCTGTATACCATCTTGCCTCATAGCGGTTAAACCGTTGCCCTGCATATTGCCGGTAACTGCACACCTATAGTATAGTTTTTAGGACGGACGCACTACAGTCATGCTGATTAACAAAGCCTACAAATTTCGCATCTACCCGAATCAGGAACAGGAGCAATGCTTTGCTCACCACTTTGGCTGTGTGCGGTTTGTCTACAACCGGATGTTGGCGCTGTTCAAGGAAACGCGCCAGTTCAATAAGAAAGGGTTCGTCAAGTACCAGGTCCCGGCACCCCGCTACTTTCGCAAGGCGGAGGCACGGATTTCGCGGTTACAACAGGTTTTGGCGGCTAAGCAAAAAGGGAGTAACAACTGGCGGAAGGTAAAGAAAAAGCTGGCCATCGCCTATGAGCGGGTGGCCTTTAAGCGGGCTGACCTAGCCCACAAAATCAGTTACCAACTCACCCAGGAAAACCAACTGGTGGGGCTGGAAACGCTGAATATTCAAGGCATGTTGAGGAATCACTGCCTGGCCAAGTCTGTTTCGGATGCTGCTATCCGAGTGCTGCACGTTTACACCACCTATAAGGGCAAGTGGTACGGAGCTGCCGTTCAATTCATTGAGGGCTGGTTCCCGTCCACCAAGCTTTGCTGGGATTGCGGGTCACTGAACGACAATTTGACGCTCAGCGACCGAGAGTGGACGTGCCCATCGTGCGGAAGGCAGCATGTTCGCGACGTGACCGCTGCATGGAATATCCTGCAAGAGGCGGTTCGTCTTTTACCGGGGAACCCGGAATTAAGCCCCTAACCGGGGTAGAAGCCTCGCCCTTCTAGGGCGGGGTTCAGTTCACCCATGRAGCCTTAGAGGCATCACGCAGCTGCTGCTGGAACCGGGCAAGACTCTCAGAAC
>NZ_JAKLTV010000007.1:0-29658 GCF_022698185.1 Synechococcus sp. PCC 6717
CTGCGTTGGCACCGCCACCTGAACAGGGGGGTGAACAGCAGCAGCAGTAAGAGCAACAACAGCAGCCACAGCAGTAGCGAATGGTATCACAGGAGGTAACGTACTTTTTTAGGAGTGAGTTCAACAGCGTCGGCAAAAACAAGCAGCATTGACTTCTCCCCTCCTTGAAAGAGAGGGGATTCCCAAAGGATGCTACGCAACGGGCTGAAGCCGCGTTGCTTCGCTTTTCCCTTGAGCTGTCACCCACAACTTAATGCGGGTGGGGGCAGTCAAAGACCCCCTACTCACCTCAAGCATTTCTGCTATTGGGACTACGTTTATGTTTTGGTTCGTGGTTTCGCGCTTTTCAACACTAGCCAATTCGATACGCTCAACATCCTGCCATTGCTTGCAGTGGTTTAGGCTTGCCGCCAAAGCGGTAGTGACTTACTTGCCGGGATCTCTCCGTACTAGGATGTTTCTTCGCGTAGTTGATACGCCTACTTTCCACGTCTCTAGTTTAACACATAGAGAGGGCTAAAGCCCCCTGAGTTGGCTGTATCCCCTCGCTAAAGCGGAGGGGTTTTAGCCCGCCCACATCACTCCTATAACTATATTCTGCCCTTGCTTTCATCCCTAGGTTCCGAAGACTTCACCTAGGGACTTCCCGCAAGGTAATGTTAAAGAGAAGCTGGTGAGGGGACTTGAACCCCTGACCTACTGATTACAAGTCAGTTGCTCTGCCAACTGAGCTACACCAGCACAATTGTTAAGTCTATCAAAGATAGAGACCGTTTGGGTGACTAGGAGAAGTGCCGTGGCACTTGAGTTTTTATGATGTCCCAGAACCTCTTGCCTTGGTTTGTCCCTGCTGCCGCACTCATCTCGCTGGCTGCAACCACCACTCCCCTCAGCGTCAGCGTCAGTCCCGATCGTGCTGTTTTAGGGGATACCTTTAGTATTGTGGTCACAGCTGCTGAAAAACCCACAGTGGAGGCCGGCGGTAAACCAATGCCAGTCTTTCCTATCGCTCAGCAACAGTGGCGTGCCTTTGTACCGACGACACCGCTACAACCGCCGGGGCGGCGATCGCTAATTGTGCGTGCTGGCGGTGAAACCCGAAATATGCTGTTGTGGGTTGGCAATCGCTCCTTTCCGGTGCAGCGGATTTGGCTACCCCCCGGCAAAGACTCCCAAGGCACCGATGCCGAGTTTGATCGGGTGGATGCCTTCAAAGCCCTAGTAACCCCCGAAAAACTGTGGACAGGTGCCTTTGTTCGTCCCAACAGTGGTCCGGTGACGACCCCCTACGGTGTCCGCCGCTACTATAACGGTGTGTTTGCCCAAGACTATTTCCATCGGGGGTTAGACTATGCTGGGCCGCGAGGCTCCGCCGTCAAAGCTGCGCAGCGCGGGCGGGTTGCCCTAGTGGGTCGAGAAGCCCAAGGCTTTTTAATTCATGGCAATACCGTTGGCATTGATCATGGCCAAGGTGTTCTCACCATCTACTTACACCTCGATGACATTCGCGTTCAAGAGGGGCAAATCGTGGAAGCAGGTCAAGTGATTGGGACGGTCGGCAACACAGGCGCATCCACCGGCCCCCATTTGCACTGGGGACTTTACGTGAATGGCGAATGTGTCGATCCCCGCCCATGGATGGCATACGCTTGGCTGTAAGTCCATGGGAGAATCTGAAAAGTCAAGCTATACTCACCAGTAGATGTTTGCTTGGGAGCAATTGCGCTTATGTCTGACGAACCAACCTCTACGGAAACGGTTGATACGACACCAACCTCTGAACCGTCCGAATCTGTTGCTGCTAGCCCCGAAGAGGTAACCGAAGCAGCAAAGGCGCTGATGGCCGCCTTGCAGCGATTTGCAGCAGCCCAGTTGAAAGCGTTGCCAGCGGATGTACAAAAAGCACTGGAAGCCGCAATGGCCGACCTCAAAGCAAATGCTGATACGGTGTCTGTCCACGTCAAAGACTTTGAAGAGCGGCTCAAAGCAGCGTGGGAGGTGCTAACGGCCAAAAAAGAACTMCCCGCCGGTGATGGCGACAGCTAACCCGCTGCTGCTGCCCCTCAATGCTGCGCTGTGGCAAGAAACGCTGCATTGGCAGCCCAGCGATCGCCAGCAGGAACAGTTTCAGCGTTTTTATGGTGCAGTTTTAAGGGCGAATCAGTCGATTAACCTCACCCGTATTACCACCGCAACAGATTTTTGGGAAAAACACCTCTGGGACTCTCTCAGGGGAATTGCCCCGTGGCTACTGCCAAGGTCGTCTCCGTGGGGAACCTCTATCCAGCGGGTGGTTGATATTGGCAGCGGCGGCGGCTTTCCGGGGGTGCCCGTGGCGATCGCCCGTCCCGATTGGCAGATTACCTTACTGGAGGCCACCCAAAAAAAGGTAAGATTTCTAGAATCGCTACCACAGCAGCTAGGGTTGAGCAACCTCAGACCCCAGTGGGGGCGCGCCGAAGCGCATCAATTCACCTACGACTTAGCGATGATTCGCGCGGTGGGAGACTTAGCTCGTTGCTGTCAGTACGGCCTACCACGGCTGCGTCCGGGGGGTATTCTTATCCTTTATCGTGGGCAATGGACAGCTCCTGAAGTCAACACCTTAAACGCACTCCTGCCCCGCTATCACAGCCAACTCTTAGACGTGCAGGACTTTGTTACCCCCCTTAGCCATGCTCAGCGCCATTGTCTATACCTCCAGCGAACCTAGGGCAGTTTGGAGAGCTACAATGCGCTCACGTTCGCAGTTTGCAGACTAGGGACTCGATCAACGGTGTTTCCACCATTCAAAGCTGCGCTTCCACTCCCGCGATCGCGGCGCTAATTCCTGAGCGGTTGCTGCTACATGGCTAAAGACCTGTTCAATCATTGGCAGCGGCACGTGATCGTCCGCTTCAAAAATCATGGCTAACCGTCGCCCTCCCTGTAGGTGCATTAGGTATAGCTCTTGGTGCAGGGGGCGAGGGGTTTGATGATAAAACACTTCCCCACGAACCCGCCGCCCTAACATGCGGCGTTCAATCCGTCCGGGGGCAGCAGAAAGGGGGCCGCCCACTTCAGTAAACCGTAGCCAACTGCGCAGTTCCTGATCCGATAGGCCTCCGAGGACATCACTCATGGGAGGCAAGCTAATTAAGCTCACCATTAGCTCGTGCTCACCGGGCACTGAGTTGGCCGGATAGACCACCGCCACGCCATTTTCCCCCATTGCGGTTGGTGCTGAAAAACTCACGGGGGTTTCAAAGGAGACCCCCATAAGGGCGTAGCGTTGAGGAGTAGGCGCAACGGCTTGTAAAGTTACTTCGCTGGCAACACTGATGGCCGGCAGGATTATGCTCACAAAGGCAAGGCTATAACCAAGGGGGATTAGATAACGCATAGACTTCTCTGCTTCTCTCGATTAGGAGGGGGAGGACGATTGGTACTGTTGGCGGTAGGCGAGGTACAGGGCTTCCAAAAAGGCCTCGGCACTGAGTTGACTGGTATCCAGCGAGAGTGGGTTCTCAGATGGTAGCAATAAGGGTTCTAGGTGTTGTCGCAGCTCACGCGCAGCTTGGTAGCGACCTACTGGGCTGAGTTGATCTCGAGAATTGAGGAAGTTTCGCAGCATTAGATAGTGCTCAGGGGTTATGTGTTCCCAGCGGGCAGTTTGCCGCAATGGAGCAACCCACGCCGTTGTTTCGGCATTCACGGCTGGAGCCAGTGGTGCTAGGCGGGTTGCTTGCTCATCCTGAATGACGAGTGTTCCTGCCACCATATCCCCCAGCCGTTTTTCTGATCGCGTTAACGCAATAAGCAGCGCTCCTATGCCAAAAAAAGCAACGTCAATGGACTGTAGCAGACTGCGCAAGGTGGCCTCTTTAATGCCAATCGGACGGCCATTCTCTTGGACAACGCGGATTTCCGCATAGCGTTTGCCGGGGGTTTGTCCTTGCCAGTAGGATTCAAAGAAAATGTAGTAGCCGTTATAGAGGGCAAAGATCACCAAAAGGTAAAGCCCTAAGCTCCATGCCTCAACACTTTGGCCGCTGTTGGGGGCAACCTCAATTAGCCAAGGATAGATAGCATAGATGTAGATGTAAGCTGCCAGCAGAGAAAAGAGCACCAGAGCGCTATAGAGAATGACTTGGTCAATGAGCCAAGCAAGGGCACGACTGCCAATCCCCGCTAGGGCAAAGTCAAGTTCAATACTTTCGGGAGTGCGTAAGGTCACTCGCCGTAGCCACCGCATGGGGTTTGCGGCTTCCGGGCGCACTTGAAAGGCAGCACCTTCGTTACGGATTCGCAGATCCCAGTACATGACCGCTTTAATGCCTTGCCAGAGCGGAAGTAACAATACCCCCACAAATAACCCCGCAATGGGGATAATCACCAAGCTATTAATAATGCTGGCCACAATATTGGCGGGAATGACCAACACAGACGCAATGAAAAAAACGGTGAGGGTATGCCATGTCTGCCCTTGGGTTAACTGCCAACTCCGCTGCAGCGATCGCCTTGGTGTTGTGCCCGGCTCTAGGGCAAGGACAACATCCACAAGGGAGAGGCGGGCACTGACGTAGGAAATGACTAGGAGGGCAAGTAGTAATACCAGCAGCCCACCAAGGGCAGCGCTCATCAACAGAAACCCCCGTGCGGCATCGGACAGGCTGTCGGTGTCAATGAGTTGGATGAGTGGCCAGATCCCTAGGTATAGGACGTAGGCGATCGCCGCCAAAATGGCATAGACAACCGCTAAAATCAGGCTAACCAAGAGGGTTGCCAGCAAATAGTGCGCCATCTTGGGGAAAATGGCTGCGCGGGCTTCGGTTTCTGACTCCTCAAGGGCTGCTAACACCGTGTACATCCGCCGGGAAATAAGGGCACCGCTAGCCATGAAGCGGGTCCAGCCAAACAGATAGATAGGCAGGGCGATGAGAACACCAGTCCCCACTAGGATTAAAAATCCCCCAGCACCGTTGAAGGCCGCAAGGGTAAACCCAGCAAGGGCGATCGCCACCAGCAAAACGATAATGGCCGCAATCGTCAATAGAAAAAACCATGCATGGGCAAAGAGGCTCAGCAGAAAGTAGCGATTACCTTGGTGGCGATAAATTTCCAGCGCCACAGTGGTGATATTGCCACTGGAGAGGGACTGGGCTGGCCGCCCACGGCGATTAAACCCAAACATGCGATACCCAAACCATCCCTTCCATCATGGCACCAGCTGCTCCCTTAACTGCCCAAGAGGAAGGCCACTAAAAATAACCCGTAGAGAACACCAAACTTGAAAGCATTCAACACTTCACCAAAAAGCGTTTGGCGTAATTTCCAGCGATCGCTATAAAACAGGGCACTGATCACCTCCGCTGCGATCGCCACTAAAGCAGAGGCAACAATATCTAAGTAGCCCACCTGCCCCGCCGTTGAGGAAATGGCTAACCCCAAAAACACGCCAAAGAGGATCGCAATGACTAACGTAGCCAAACGCCGCCACGGATTTTTTAGCTGATCTTGAATCTGCGTCCCCAGACGATCCAGCAGAGTGTTTAAGCGGGTTTGCTGCATATGTTCAGGGCCGGCAAAGCTTGCTAGAGTGTGAGCACGGAGTGGATGCTTGTCAGTATATGCTAAGTCGTGTTGCCGATGCCGTCTATTGGCTCAACCGCTACATTGAGCGGGCGGAAAATATTGCCCGGTTTGTGGATGTCAACCTGAATATGCTCCTCGACCTGCCAACGAACCCAGGCGGACAGTGGGAACCACTGGTGTTGACTACCGGCGACTTACCCTTTTTTCAGGAGCACTACGGCGCCCCTACCGCTGATAATGTCATCCATTTTCTGACCTTTGATGCCAGCTACCCTAACTCCATTGTCTCCTGCATTCGAGCGGCGCGGGAAAATGCTACCTCGATTCGCGAAGTTATCTCCTCGGAAATGTGGCAACAGGTCAACGCCTTTTACACCCTAGTGCGCGAAGCAGCCCAAGCCCCTGAACAGGTGGAGATAGCTAGATTTCTGGAGCGCGTGAAACAGGCCAGTCACCTGTTTGCTGGGGTGATGGATAGTACCATGAGCCACAATGAAGCTTGGCATTTTGGCCAAATGGGACGGCTATTAGAGCGTGCCGATAAAACCTCCCGTATTCTAGATGTCAAATATTACCTGCTGTTGCCATCAGTGGAGGATGTTGGCAGCCCCATCGACGAGTTAGGCTGGATTGCCCTCCTGAAATCTGCCAGTGCCTACGAAATGTACCGCAAACGTGGCCTACACCGCATTACCCCTGCGGGGGTCGCAGAGTTTTTGATTTTGGATGCCGAATTTCCGCGGGCAATTCGCTTCTGCCTCTTACAGGTGGAAAAGTCCCTCTACAAAATTACGGGCACCCCCCTTGGGAGTTGGCATAACCGCGTTGAGCGCCACCTTGGACGCTTGCGATCTCAGTTGGACTACCTCACCATTGAAGAGATCATTCGCCAAGGCATGCACGAGTTTTTAGATAGTTTGCAGCAACACATGAATGAAGTGGATGCAGAGATTTTTCAAACCTTTTTTACCTTGGAGCCGATCAAGGCTCGCTAAGGGTGTGTTGGGGCTTGGCCTGCTGTGCATCCTCATGGGCTGTCAGGATCTACAGGGGTTTGTGCCGCCACCGGTGAACCAAGGGGCAGGATTTAACAGTACCGCCGCGGATGAAGCCCCTTCCCTGAGTGCCGATGGGCGCTATTTGGCCTTTGGCAGCGATCGCCAAGGGCAGCGGAACCTCTACCTGTACGATTTACAGGAGCGCCGTTTTGTGGATCTTCCGAACCTGAATCGCCCGAACTCCAGCCAAGAGCAACCCAGCCTCAGTGCCAATGGTCGCTTTATTGCTTATATTTCCACCGAACGGGGGCGACCCGATGTCTTTGTCTACGATCGCCAGACCCAGCGGCCTCAGCTTCTAAGCCAAGCTGTGCGGGGGATTTGTCGGCACCCAAGCATCAGTGGCGATGGCCGCTATGTTGCCTATCAAACCAGTGAGCGGGGGCAATGGAACATTGAAATTTACGATCGCGGCAGCCCCTAGGACGATCGCGAGGCCTGATGTTGTTTGAGGTACTGGCGACCATTCTGAATCACGGCCAGCATCTCCTTAAATTGACGCTCCATTTCCCCTAGGGTGCGTTCGGCATAGGTATCTGCTTCCTGCTGCCGCTCTTGACACTCGTGGCGGGKCATTTGCCGTAGATGCGCCAGTTCTTTTTYCGTATTTTGCCGGAGTAAATTCATCTCTTCGATCGCCCGCTGTCGCATTAGCTCGACCTCCTGCTGGACTTGCTGGCGAATTTTTTGCGCCTCTAATTCCGCCTGTTGGCGAATCCGCAGTTCATCGGCAATTTGGGCAGCGCGTTGTTCGGCATGGCGAATGATCTCCTGTGCCCGCTGCTGGGCTTGCTTGAGCAGATCATCCCGCTGGTTGAGGATGCGCTGTGCCAAGGCCACGGATTCAGGAATTGCCTGCTCAATCTGAGCCAGATGGGTGAGGAGTTGCTCTTCGTCAATGAGTTTTCGTCCAGTGAAGGGGATTTTTGTCCCTTCCAGAATCAGGAGTTCTTCCAATCGTTGCAACTGCTGTAGCAGGAGGAGGGGAGCCGAACCGGTTGCACTCTCCGGTAGCTCTGTCATGCCGGTGGTTGTGGAGATGTAATCAGTGTTTGAGTAAAGCATTCTTCTAAGTCCTTAGCAACGGTTGCTGGAACAAGATGACGAACATTACCACCAAATCGGGCAATTTCTTTCACTAGGCTACTACTTAAGAAACTATACTCATTTGATGTCGTGAGGAACACGGTTTCAATCTCCGGCCATAGGCTTTTGTTGGTGTGAGACATTTGTAACTCATACTCGAAATCTGAGAGCACTCGCAGGCCGCGCAGGAGTATCTTGGCCTGTTGCGATCGCGCATACTCAACGGTCAGGCCATCGAAGGTATCGACCCGCACATTGACCAGATGAGCGGTTGCGGCACGAATTTGGGCAATCCGCTGCTCAACACTAAAAAGAGCTTTCTTTTGGGGATTGTGGGCGATCGCCACGATCACCTCCGCAAACAAGCGAGTACCCCGCTCAATAATATCAAGGTGACCGAAGGTAATTGGGTCAAAGCTTCCGGGGTAAACAGCAACCATGGCGTGGCTCCAGTTCTTTCAGCAACAGTCAAGGGATGACAATGGCTAGATTGTACCGAGTTGATGCTGGAATCTCTGCACAATGGGGGCGCGCCATAAAAAAATATAAATTTAAGAATAACGACTTCAGCGAGGTCGCTCATGTCAGAGGTGACTTTGGCGCAAGTCCACCAAGCACTACAACGCTACTGGGGCTACACCGCTTTGCGATCGCCTCAGGGGGATGTGATCACTGCACTGCTAGAGCGGCGAGATGTGGTGGTCGTGCTGCCGACTGGTGCAGGCAAGAGTCTGTGCTTTCAGCTCCCAGCATTGCTCCAGGAAGGGATCACCCTTGTGATTTCTCCGTTGCTGGCTCTTATGGAAAACCAAGTGGCAGACCTGCGGCAGCGGGGTCTGAAGGCAGCGGCCTACCACAGCGAGTTATCGACCTACCAGCGACGGCAGGTGTTACGGCAGGKTGAGCAGCAGCAGTTGCGGTTACTCTATCTTTCGCCGGAGTCTCTCTTTAGTTCTGCGGTGTGGCAATGCCTGTGCGCCCCAGCCTTGCGGCTAAATGGCTTAATTGTGGATGAAGCCCATTGCCTTGTTCAGTGGGGCGATCGCTTTCGCCCAAGCTATCGGCGCTTAGGCACCGTTCGGCCGGAAATTGCCCGCCTCAAACCCGAGCACCCCCGTATTGGCCTTGCGGCTTTTACCGCCACCGCTGATCCCAGCAGCCAGCGCGTCCTCATCGAGGTTTTGGGCTTAGACACGCCAGCGCAGATCCGGCACAGCCCCTACCGCCCCAATCTGCACCTGCGGGTACACAGCGTCTGGAGTCGAGGGTACCGCCGCCACTGTTTACGCCACTTTGTCCAGCAGAAGGGGCGCACCTCAGGTTTGATCTATGCCCGCACCCGCCGCGACACAGAAACCCTCGCAGCATGGTTGCAGCACCACGGATATACCACCGCCGCTTACCATGGCGGCCTGCCCGCACCGGAGCGTCGCCGCATTGAAACCGCTTGGCTGCAGGGCACCCTACCCTTTGTGATCTGCACCAGTGCCTTTGGTATGGGGGTGAACAAACCGGATGTGCGCTGGATTTGCCACTATCAACCTCCCCTACAACTCAGTGAATACCTCCAAGAAGTGGGGCGCGCCGGTCGTGATGGCCAACCGGCAGTGGCGCTGACCTTGGTGAGCGATCGCTGGGGACTAGATCGCGACGATCAGCAACGGTGGCAGTTTTTCGAGCGCCAGAGCCAAGACATTCAGCGGCAGGCCATGGCACAAGCCACAAAACTTCCTCGCCAAGGCAACCTGAATGCGCTGCGATCAACCGTTGCCAATTTGGAGCTGACCCTTGCCTTGCTCCACCAACAGGGGGCACTCCAGTGGCAGGATCCGTTTCATTTCCAACTGCGGCAAATTGCCCCCAATGTTGTGCCCCCCAACCGCGAGGATCCTGAAAGTCGCCGTATGCAGGAGTTTCTTAGGTATAAAGGCTGTCGTTGGCAGTTCCTACTGCGCGCCTTTGGATTTACCCAAGAAGCCCAAACCTGCCGCTGTGGCCACTGCGATCGCTGCAATAGCTAGCCCCACCTGTCCTCTTTTGACATACTCCCCATGCCTAAAGGCAGGGGATTCTTGTTACTAGTTCAGCGACAGCACTTACCATTTCAGGTTTCCCATCCATAGTAGAGGTGCTTATCTCCCCAGTCGTTTGGGATTTCTCCCCAGTTCCCCAATGCCCTTGGGTACTGTTTTGCCATTCCATCCCCAAGATGCTTAGCCCCTTTTTCAAGATATTCAGAGCCGCGTTCTGGTCTCTGTCTAACTCAAACCCGCACTTAGGACAACCATGGGTTCTAGTGGATAGAGTTTTTGGCACCCTATGACCGCAATGAGTACAGTCCTGTGTGGTGTACTGTGGCGGTACTGACACTACTGCCTTATCCCACACCTTCCCGTAGTAGTCCAGCCATTGGGTGAACTGAGACCAACTAGCATCATGGATGGATTTGGCAAGATGATGATTCTTGACTAGGTTCTTCACCTGCAAGTCCTCATACACCACGACAAAGCGCTCCGCGCCGCCAAAGGCGAACGTTAGATGCCACTACGCACCGAGCAAGCTTGATTGCCCAGTCTTTACGTTGGCGTTGAACTTTCAGATGTACTTTGCCTAGTCGCTTTCTTTGCTTGTGGTAGTTCTTAGATTGAGGTTTCGCCCCTTTCTTGAACTTCCGACTTAATCTGCGTTGATGTTGCTTTAACCTCCGTTCACTACGTCTTAAAAACTTAGGACAATCGACCGTGTTTCCGTTCTGGTCGGTGTAGAAGTGTTTTAACCCCAAGTCAATACCGATGACATTGCCTGTGTATTGTCCTTGCTCTTTGCGCTCTACATCCAAGCAGAATTGAGCATAGTACCCATCTGCTCTGCGTACCACTCGCACTCGGTTGATTTTAGAGTTGAGGATATGCTGTCTTGCCTCACCATTGCAGTACAGAGCAAACAAGCCAGCATTGAAGCCAAAGGACTCCGTCCCGCTTACGCGAACGGTGAAGGGGATGGACATCCCATCCCCTGATAGCTTCCAGCCCGATAGCTTGTACTCTACAGAGCGGCAATGCTTCTTGAATTTGGGATAGCCTTTCGTTGCCTCCTTGTTTTGGCAGTTGGTATAGAAGCGAGAAATGGAAGCCCAAGCTCGCTCTGCACTTGCCTGCCTTGCCGCTGAGTTTAACTTTTTAGCAAAATCAAACTCTTGAGCCAAGGTTTTGCAGTGGGCATAGAGGTCATTCCTGCCCACACCACGGTTGTCCATCCAGTACCGTACACACTTGTTGCGCACAAACTGTGCGGTACGGATGGCTTCGTCCAGAGACTGATATTGCTCCTGTGTGCCCTTTAGCTTGGCTTCTATGACTCTCATGGTTCCATTTTATCACAGACTCAGCTTGATAAAACAATATGCGCCTTATATCCCCATAGCTAAAGCTAGGGGCTTTACGGCGTTTTTCGGTAAAGCTACCCTATGGGCATGGTGCTAGGAAACAGCTTGTTTGGTGCAAATTAATTGCCAGCAAATAGGTCACACCGCTACAGAAACTTAAATCAGAAAATAGACATTGATAAATTTTATATAATCTAAAGTGAGGTGCATTCCTAACGATGCGATCGCCTCACTTAAACAATGCCTAAATCAGCAGTGGCAAGGAATCAGACTATTCCGGGCAAATATTAAGCAAATCAGCAATTCTCAGCAATCTCTGGCCTTTATAAAGTCTTGATTAAGGAATGAATTCTCTCTGGATCGTTCTTTTATAATGGATTTAGGGACATATTTGAAATTGCTGTTATTAGCTATTATTAGTTGCTTGTCCCTCTACAATTTACCGTCATTGAGACTGTATCAAGAGTCCCAAACAGCGTAAACCGGCTTATGAATTCATTCACCACAAGAGGTTTCAGCATTGTTGTCCAGTGGTAACACACCAATTCAATTTCCCTTGAGGTACCTATGGTGTCAACTCTGCCCGAGCAGCAGACAATCGGTTACATTCACTCCGTTGAGACCTGTGGCACGGTTGATGGCCCAGGGATCCGCTACGTGATTTTTACTCAGGGATGCCCGCTGCGCTGTCTGTACTGCCATAATCCTGATTGTCGTGAACCCCATCAAGGCAAACCGGTCACCGTCACAGAACTGCTCAACGACATTGAGCACTACCGCTCTTACCTGCGGCAGGGGGGGGTCACCGTCAGTGGTGGCGAACCCTTAATGCAGCCAGAGTTTGTCCGCGAAATTTTTGAGGGCTGCCATAACCTAGGGTTACACACGGCCTTGGATACCTCTGGCTATGTGGTGTTAGATGTGGCCAAGCCAGTGGTAGCGGCTGCTGACTTGGTGTTGCTGGATATTAAATCCTTCTTGCCAGATACCTATCGGCGGGTCACTAGTGTCGCCATTACACCCACCCTTGAGTTGGCTCGCTACCTCGATCAGATTCACAAACCCACTTGGATTCGGTTTGTGCTAGTGCCCGGCCTCACGGACGATCCGGACAACATCCGTGGCCTCGCCCAATTTGTTGCTGGTCTGCGCAATATCGAAAAGGTTGAAGTCCTGCCCTTTCACAAAATGGGGGAATACAAATGGCAGCAGTTAGGGTTGCCCTATCAATTGTATGACACCCCTGCCGCCAGTCCGGACGATGTTGCCCGGGCGATCGCCATCTTTCGTGACTACAATCTCACAGTTCAATAATCCCTTGATGAAGGTTTAAGGAGTAGCCAATGACTGCCACCACCAGCTATGCACCGGTCAAGGATTTGACGGGGTTAGAAGCACTCATCCAGCGCGTCAAAGACGCCCAAGCACGCTACGCCCAGTTTACCCAAGCCCAAGTCGATCATATTTTTCATCAGGCTGCAATGGCCGCTAACCAAGCCCGCATCCCCCTTGCCAAGGCTGCGGTTGCCGAAACTGGCATGGGACTGGTTGAAGATAAAGTGATTAAAAACCACTTCGCCTCAGAGTTTATTTACAACAAGTACAAAGAGGAAAAAACCTGTGGGGTGATTGAAGATGATCCCCTCTTTGGCATCCAAAAAATTGCTGAACCCGTAGGCATTGTGGCGGGGGTGGTGCCGGTCACCAATCCCACCTCGACCACGATTTTCAAAGCCCTGATTTGCCTGAAAACTCGTAATGGCATTATCTTTTCTCCCCATCCTCGTGCCAAAGCCTGTACGGCTGAGGCCGCCAAGATTGTCCTAGAAGCAGCAGTGGCGGCGGGTGCGCCTGCTGACATCATTGGCTGGATTGATGAACCCACCATTGAATTGTCGCAGGCACTCATGCAACACCCTGAGATTAAGCTGATTTTGGCAACGGGTGGGCCGGGGATGGTTAAGGCCGCCTACTCCTCCGGCCATCCTGCCATTGGTGTGGGGGCTGGCAATACCCCTGCCCTCATTGATGCCACTGCCGATATTGCCACCGCTGTTAGCTCGATTTTGCTGAGCAAGTCCTTTGACAACGGCATGATCTGTGCGTCGGAGCAGTCAGTCATTGTGGTTGATGACGTGTATGAGGCAGTGAAAGCCGAATTTCAACGGCGGGGCGGCTATATCCTCAAACCAGAGGAGCAAGAGCGGGTTGGGCAACTCATTTTGAAAGATGGCCGCCTGAACGCCGCTATTGTCGGTCAGTCAGCGTCTCGTATTGCTGCTATGGCTGGCATTGAGGTACCCCCACAGACGCGGGTGCTGTTGGCAGAGGTTACCGAGATTGGTGTCCAAGAGCCGTTTGCCTACGAAAAACTGTGTCCGATCTTGGCACTCTACCGCGCTCCCCAGTTCCATAAAGGGGTTGAGATGGCAGCGCAGCTAGTCAACTTTGGAGGGATGGGGCACACGTCCGTTCTCTATACCGATCCCCGTAATCAAGATGATATTGCCTACTTTAAGTATCGGATGCAAACTGCACGGGTACTCATTAACACGCCGTCTTCCCAAGGGGCGATCGGGGATCTGTATAACTTTAAGCTGGATCCCTCCTTAACACTGGGCTGCGGCACGTGGGGCGGCAACATCATTTCCGAAAACGTCGGCCCCCATCATTTGCTGAATATCAAAACCGTGAGCGATCGCCGCGAAAATATGCTTTGGTTCCGGGTGCCACCTAAAATTTACTTCAAACCTGGGTGCTTACCTGTGGCACTGCGGGATTTAGACGGCAAACAACGCGCCTTTTTAATTACCGATAAACCCCTTTTTGACCTAGGTATTACCGATCCCATTACCCATGTCCTTGAGGAAATGGGGATCAAACACGATATTTTCCACGAGGTAGAGCCAGATCCCACCCTGAGCACGGTTAACCGTGGCCTTGCCTTGCTTCGACAGTATCAGCCAGATGTCATCATTGCCGTTGGTGGTGGCTCCCCCATGGATGCAGCCAAAGTCATGTGGCTTTTGTACGAGCATCCTGAGGTCGAGTTTGACGGCTTGGCCATGCGCTTCATGGATATCCGCAAGCGGGTCTATCAATTGCCTCCCTTAGGACAAAAAGCCATCATGGTCGCCATTCCTACCACCTCGGGTACCGGCTCAGAAGTCACCCCCTTTGCTGTTGTCACCGATGACCGCGTGGGGATTAAGTATCCCTTAGCTGATTACGCCTTAACCCCCACGATGGCCATTGTGGATCCTGAGTTGGTGCTGCACATGCCGAAAAAACTCACGGCCTACGGTGGCATTGATGCCCTCACCCACGCGTTGGAGTCTTACGTGTCGGTACTGTCCACGGAATTTACCGAAGGATTAGCCCTAGAAGCCATTAAGCTGCTGTTTGCCTACCTGCCACGCGCCTACCGCCATGGGGCTGCCGATCCAGAAGCGCGCGAAAAAGTGCACTATGCCGCCACCATCGCGGGGATGGCCTTTGCCAATGCCTTTTTGGGGGTGTGTCACTCCATGGCACACAAGCTCGGATCTACCTTCCATGTCCCCCATGGTCTAGCCAATGCCCTGTTAATTTCCCATGTCATTCGCTATAACGCGACGGATGCTCCCCTGAAACAGGCAATCTTCCCGCAGTATAAGTATCCGCAGGCCAAAGAACGCTATGCCCAGATTGCCGATGCGTTGCACCTAGGGGGTGAAACGGCAGAGGAAAAAGTCGAACGGCTGATTGGGGCGATCGAAGACCTGAAAGCTCAGCTAGAGATTCCAGCTACCATTAAGGAAACACTGCATAGTGAAGATCAAATTTTTTACGATCAAGTAGCAGAAATGGCAGAGCTAGCCTTTGACGATCAGTGTACGGGAGCCAATCCCCGCTACCCGCTCATTCAGGATCTGAAGGAGCTTTACACCCTTGCCTATATGGGGTGCCGCTTAGAGGCCGCAGCCTATCATCCCGAACATTCATCAACCGCTTAGGCGATTTGCCCCTAGCTACACTGCGTGTTCCAGCTAGCATTACAGTGCAGCGGATTGACGGGCGATCGGGGCTGCGTTGAAGATCTCTGCAACTGCTGATCTTGGCCGTTAGGTAGC
This sequence comes from Synechococcus sp. PCC 6717, assembly GCF_022698185.1. Classification (NCBI taxonomy): domain Bacteria; kingdom Bacillati; phylum Cyanobacteriota; class Cyanophyceae; order Synechococcales; family Synechococcaceae; genus Synechococcus; species Synechococcus sp. PCC 6717. The sequence goes on from NZ_JAKLTV010000007.1 coordinate 15,216, forward strand.
TTGAGCGATTGTTTGGGTTTTGAGCCAACTGCCACCCATCCCTATCAAGAAGCAACTTGGCATGAGATGGCTGCGATCGCCAAGCCCAATTTCTAATATTCGATCAGTTGAGATTAACTGCGATGCCGCATCTGCTTTTGGAAAGATCTGGAAAGGAACCTTTAGCAGATGCCGCTGTGATGCTGCTGTATTGCCCCACTCAGATACATTGGCGGTGGGGCGATATAATTTKCCTCGTGAAGATGCCCCGTGGAGGAACCGCATGGCACGCCCCCTCACCCCCGATAATCAAACCCTGAACCGTCCATGGACGTGGCAAGATGGCTTGATTATTCTTGCCCTGATTACGCTTATTTTCTGGATTGTGAATACGGCGGCAAAATTCACCGCTAGCTATGACCCTACCATCACCATTCAGCTCAGTCCCAGCGTCTTACCCAGTTATACGGCGCAGACGCTCCTACGGATGCTAATTGCCTACATCATTTCCTTAGTGTTTAGTGTGTTGTATTCTTACTTGGCGTTTTACAACCGCACCGCCGAAAAGATTTTGCTACCGCTACTGGATATTTTGCAGTCAATTCCAGTGCTGTCGTTTTTGCCCGGCGTTGTCCTAGCGCTGATTGCGATTTTTCCGGGAAGTCGCCTAGGGGTGGAGTTAGCGGCGATTATTCTCATCTACACTGGCATGGCTTGGAACATGACGTTTAGCTTTTACCAATCCCTCATCAGTGTGCCGCGAGAATTGCGGGAGGTGGCCAAAATCTACCGCTTGGGCTGGTGGCAGCAGGTGTGGACGCTGGACTTACCCGCAGGAGCCATTGGTTTGATCTGGAATAGTGTGATGTCGGTCGCGGGGGGCTGGTTTTTCTTGATGGCGATCGAGTCGTTTACCATTGGTGAGCAAACCTTTACGCTTCCGGGGTTAGGCTCGTACCTTGCAGAGGCAGCGAACCAGCAGGACTATGCCGCCTTGGTTTACGGGTTGGCGGTGCTCATTAGTGTCATTATTGCGGTTGATATTGTGGTCTGGCGGCCACTGATTGCTTGGGGGGAAAAGTTCAAAATAGAGATGGTCGAGGCCGAAAGTACGCCCAAGTCTTTTGTGTTAGATTTTCTGCGGCGATCGCCCACCCTGCGTGCCTTTCATCAAACGGTCTTTACGCCGGTGTGGGAACGGCTAGACAATTACCTGCGCCCTAAAGGGGCACAGCGGACGACCGCTGCTCCCCCTCGCAGTCATAGTGTGCCTATTTTGCCGATCGTGTTCTTTTTGTTTGTTGCTGTGGTCGGTTGGGGCACCATTGCCTCAGCCGTGCAAATGACGACCGTCAGCATCCGCGATTGGCAACTCATCGGCATTGGTGCGGTGTTAACCACGGTGCGGGTCAGTGTTGCTCTAGTTTTATCCCTATTGTGGACCGTGCCAGTGGGGGTAGCCATTGGCCGCAATCCACGGGCGGCGCAGGTGCTCCAGCCCTTGGTGCAAATTGCTGCGTCAGTGCCAGCAACGGCGCTGTTTCCGGTGCTCCTGCTAGCGTTGGCCAACTTAGGGGGGGGGTTAGAAATTGGCGCTGTGGCATTAATGATGCTGGGGACAATGTGGTACATTCTCTTTAACGTCATTGCTGGGGCACAGGCCATTCCCACGGAGTTATTTGAGGTGGCAACGATCTATCAACTCTCGTGGTGGCAACGCTGGCGCACTGTTATTCTGCCGGGCATTTTCCCCTACCTGATTACGGGGATTATTACCGCTGTGGGGGGGGCATGGAATTCCAGCATTGTCAGTGAGTACGTTGAGTTTCAGAACCAAACGGAGCAGACGTTGGGCTTAGGTGCAATTATCTCTGAAGCCAGTGTGAAGGCTGATTTTCCGCTGTTGCTAGCGTCCACCGTTGTGATGTCTCTCCTAGTGGTGCTGACGAATCGCTTCGTTTGGCGACCCCTGTACCGCTTGGCGGAAACTAAATATCAGCTCTTATAGGAGGGTGCCATGCGGGTTATTGGCCTGATCAGCGGGACATCGGTGGATGGCATTGATGCAGTTTTGGTGGAGTTGCAGGGGCGGCAACTGGATTTGCGGGTGCAGGTGCTAAATTTTTGCACGGTTCCCTACCCGCCAGAGTTACGGCAGCAGATTTTAGCGGTCTGTGCCGCAGAGCCGCTTACTATGGCGGCGTGGTCGGAACTAGACGATGCCATTGCCACCGCTTTTGCCACCGCTGCGTTAACCGTCCAGATGGGCTACCCGCCAGCGCAACTGATTGGCTCCCATGGTCAAACGGTGTTCCATCGTCCCCCCACGGGCGATCGCCTCGGCCACAGTGTGCAGTTGGGGCGCGGTGAACTGATTGCCTATCGCACTGGCATTCCCACCGTTTCGAACTTTCGTGCCCAGGATATTGCCCTAGGGGGGCAGGGGGCACCCCTCGTGCCGCGGGTGGATTGGTGTCTGCTGGGGCACCCCCAAGAGTATCGCTGTATTCAAAATATTGGCGGCATTGGCAATGTGGCCTACCTCCTCCCCCAGCAACAGGATCAAAGCGGCAATCACGTGCTGGGGTGGGATACTGGCCCTGGCAACGTCCTCCTTGATCTGGCGGTGAGTTATTTTTCTGCTGGACAACAGCGCTACGATGCGGATGGGCACTGGGCACGGCAAGGGCACGTGTGTGAGGCGTTAGTGGTGCAATGGCTGAGCCATCCCTTTTTTAGTGCACCGCCCCCTAAATCCACTGGCCGGGAACTCTTTGGCTGGCTATTTTGGCAGCAGTGTTTAGAGCAAGCCACTGCCCTAGGCCTTAAACCAGCCGATGTGTTAGCCACCCTCACGGAGTTTACCGCCCGCAGTATTGCCCAGAGCTATGAGCGCTTTTTACCCCGGCGACCGGATCGGGTCTTATTGTGTGGTGGCGGTGCCCATAATGGCTTTTTGCAGGAACGCCTACGGCTACATCTGGGGGAAATTCCAGTAGAAACCACGGCAGTGGCGGGGGTACCCGTGGATGCCAAAGAGGCGATCGCCTTTGCGGTGTTGGCCTACTGGCAACAGTTGGGGATTCCGGGGAATGTGCCGCAGGTCACCGGTGCCCATCATGCCGCGCCCCTTGGTCAGTATTGGCAGTCGGTGCGGGTTTAATGGTTAGTCAACCCTTTCCTAGCATCGTCACCACCTCAGAAATGCAGGCGATCGAGGCAGCGATGTTTGCGGCTGGCTTACCGATCGCGGCTCTCATGGAAAAGGTGGGGCAGCGCCTCAGCGATCGTCTATGCTGCCTCTATCCGGTCACCACCCATCCCAAGGTGGGGGTGCTGGCCGGTCCTGGGCACAATGGGGGTGATGCGTTGGTTGTGGCGCGGGAGTTGTGGCACCGGGGCTACACTGTAACGGTGTGGCAACCCTTTAGCCGCCTGAAACCCCTAACGGCGGATCACGCCAAGTATGCCCGTTTTCTTGGCATTCCCTTCACTAGCGAGGTAGCTGAGCTAGCAACGGCCAACCTAATTGTGGATGGGGTGTTTGGCTTTGGGCTAGAGCGGTCTGTCAGTCATGAGCTAGGGGCTGCCTTTGCTCAGGTGAATCAGTGGTGTGTGCCGCGGCTGAGCATCGATGTGCCCTCTGGCCTGTGTAGCGATCGCGGGGCAGTGTTGGGAACTGCCATTCAAGCCACTCGCACCCTCTGTCTCGGCCTGTGGAAGCGGGGGCTTCTGATGGATGAGGCGCTGCCGTGGGTGGGGGAGGCCGAACTCCTTACCTTTGACATTCCTGCAACCATCATTGATAACGTCCTAGGAACGATGCCGCGGCGCTATTGCCTCGATTCTCAGTGCTGGCAGCTGTTACCCCTCGCCAGATCCCCCATAACCCATAAGTATCGGCAGGGGCAACTGTTACTCATTGGCGGCTCGGCGCGCTTTGGTGGCAGTATTCTCCTCAGTGCCTTAGCAGCGCGCTGTACGGGGGTGGGGATGCTGGTGGTGGCAGTGCCCAACTCCTTAAAACCCTTGGTGCTTGCGCGGGTACCCGATGCCATTGTGGTGGGCTGCCCAGAAACCAACACAGGCGCGATCGCCCACTTGCCAGCAGATTTAGATTTACAACGCGTTCAGGCGATCGCCTGTGGGCCGGGYTTAACCACTGCCGCCACAACCGTTATCGAACAGGTGTTAGCGTCGGGGATACCCACAGTACTGGATGCCGATGGTTTGAACATTTTAGCCACCCTCTCCCCGTGGCCTTTGGCCGCACCGCTGGTGTTGACCCCCCACCTAGGGGAATTTCGGCGGCTCTTTCCCGACCTAAGTGCCGAGGGCGATCGCCTTGAGCAAGTACAAGCGGCAGCCGCTCACAGCAATTGTCTTGTGGTTCTCAAAGGCGCACGCACTGCGATCGCCACCCCTGCTGGCAACCTGTGGATCAATCCCGCCAGTACCCCTGCCCTTGCCCGTGGCGGCAGTGGCGATGTCCTCACTGGCCTCATTGGTGGTCTCTTGGCACAACAGGAGCTGCTGCACTCAACCCTTGGGGGCGTATGGTGGCATGCCCAAGCAGGACTTGCAGCAGCCAAGCAGTGGACCACCTTAGGGGTGTATCCTGAGCGCCTTGTGGATGCGCTGCTACCGACCCTCAGCGCTAAAAAACCTGACTTTTTGTAGCATCAGAGAGGGTCGGAATTTCCGCATAAATGCCGCGAATAGACTGGACAACGGCAAAGATAACCCCTGCCACTGTTGCAATGAAAATAAAGTTAAACAATACCTTCATCAGCAGTTCAAAGCTGGCAACGCGGGTCAAAAGCTGTAGCACCAATTGCGCGATAAACAGGGCAATCCCCATCAGCATTGCCTGCATCGTGTTGTAGCGAATAAATAGACTAATGCGGGAATTGCGAACCACCAGCAGGTACAGCAGCATAAATACAATTAACCCCGCAAACGGAATGGAGTACAGTAGGGCAACAGGCAACACCACGATAAATAAAGCTTGCAGCGGCGGAAACATCTCAAAGAGGAACCCCCCCAACGGCATAACGTAAAACAGGGGCAAGAGGTAGGCCAAGCAAGCAAAGATGCGATCGGGGATCGTTGTTGTGGCACGCCAAGTCACAATGTAGCCCTCACAATGATTAGGTGTCTTGTTCTAGGGTAGCGGGCAAATCCGACACTTGAACTAGATGAAACCCCATCTGACAGCGAAACTGCTGACACCCCCGCTCTGAGGAACCACACACAGGAGCACCGCACCGCAGTTGGCCTTCTTGCCAGCGAGGTTGACCATGGCGATCGGCAAGGAGACAGGACTGGCAAACAGACTGTGACGGTAGAATATGATTCTGGGTCAGGATCACTAGCATGACAGACCTCCCGACAGAGCTTACGCTGCTGCTAGCTACTTATAAATCAGCTAAATCAGCGTAATTCTCATGTATGTATTTTACCGCCTCTGAAGGGGCGACTCACTGCCACTGCGCTCAAGAGGCTCGGGACAGGCAGATCACATAACCAAGCACTGGGTGCAGCGCTTGAACTAGGACAAGAACCGCCAGCAGAAACGTAACAATTTTCGCCCAGAGGGGGCGTAAAGGGCAGTATAGAAAGCCACAAACTGCTAGTGCGCCTACAAGGACACTGCCAAAAACCTCAAGTAAGCCATAGGGCATCCCACAGATGCGGGTAGGTTGATAGTACACAGGCACCGCAAATAAAGCCACAACAAACGTAGCAACAGTCCAGCCAACCGCTATGAGGCTTTTGCGATGTGCCATCTTTTTGCTCCTGATGCCAAATCACTGTCCTAGGTACGCTGTCAAGACATCAGGATTCGTTTGAATCTCACTGGGAGAGCCATTCGCAAGGTTTTTACCTTCTGCCAATACCCAGATGTGATGACACAAAGACATTATGACATCCATATTGTGCTCAATAATCAGGAAGGTGACACCATCCTGTTGATTCCACTGAAGAATATACTCGCAGATTTGATTAATAAGGGTGGGGTTAACACCAGCCGCTGGCTCGTCCAACAGAACAAGCCGCGGGCGATGCATCATCACCCGTGCCATTTCCAAGAGTTTGCGCTGACCACCGGAAAGGGCACCGGCATAGTCATTGGCTTTAGCTGCTAGTCCAACAGACTCTAAAAGATGCCAAGCACGCTGCCGTAACTCTTGTTCTTCTTGGCGAATGCGCAGGGGCTTGAGCCAACTATTCCAGAATTGTTCACCGGTTTGCCGGGGAGCCGCCAAGAGCATATTTTCTAGAACCGACAGCCGGGACAGTACCCGCGGTACCTGAAAGGTGCGCAGTAGCCCCTGCAGCGCCACTTGGTGGGGGGGTAAATGGCTAATGGGTTCACCGTCAAAGATCACCCGGCCTTGATCGGGGGGAATAAAATTGCAAAGCAGGTTAAAGAGGGTTGTTTTGCCTGCGCCGTTGGGACCAATCAGACCCGTGATACTATTGCGAGCCACTGAAATTTCGGCATGATCGACGGCATGAATGCCTCCAAAGCACTTGCACAATCCCGTTGCCACCAGCAGGTTGGGGTCAGGTGACTGAGTGACTCCACTGGAAACAGGTGCAATGGATGGTTCATCGACCAAGGCTGAGTTCCTCCTTTTTGCCCAAAATACCCTGTGGTCGCCACATCATCAAGAGGATCAAGAGCACACCAATGAGCATCATCCGCAAGGCTTCGAGGCGACCCCCATCTAGGGGAATAAAGCGTGTTAAGGCAGTATAGGCCCAAAACAGAGTGGCACCTAAGAGGGTACCCATATTATTGCCAGCACCGCCGAGCACCACAATAGTCCATGCCTGAAAAGTAATGAGGGAAACAAAGCCATCGGGGTTCACAAAGGTCAGTTGCCACGCATAAAATGACCCCGCTACTGCCGCGATCGCCCCTCCCAGCATCAAGGACTGCATTTTATACGCAAACACGTTTTTACCCAGCGCCTTGGCCACCTCTTCATCTTCACGAATGGCTTTGAGCACTCGTCCCCACGGAGAATGGATCCAGCGCTCCAATTGCCACACCACAATCGCTAGCACCAACACTAACAACCACAGCAGGCCAGCCCGATAGCTAAAATCCCACAGGCCAACGGTTAAGGCTTGCACCACCAGTCCCACCAGCGCTGCCGCTAAGGTATTTAAGCCTATGGGCACGATTGGAACCCCACGCCATTGACTACCCAACAGCGCGATCGCCCCGCCAAGGGTGATCAGGGTGACCACCAACGGTGCTATAGCAAGGCCACGCCCTAAACTCAGTGGTTCAAGGGTCAGCCACAACCCCACAGACCCCGCAACCAGTAGAGCAGCGTAGGCAGGTAGTCCCCAAGGGGGGAGCGATCGCCCCCGACTGTACTGGCGCTCTAACCACTGCCACCACTGCACTGCTGCGGCCACCACTACCCCCCAGAAAATGGCAATCATCCCCAGCTTAGTCGGCAGATTCGGCTCAAACTGTGCCAAAGGTAACGGAAAGCCATAGACCCCCCGCCCACCCCGGGTCAGCCAATCTTCATTCAGGGCAACCAGACGGACAATTTCCGCCATCCCAATTGTGACAATGGCCAAATAATCCTCCCGTAGGCGCAGGGTAGCAATCCCCATCACAAACCCCAGCCCCATTGCCAGAATCACACCTGCTAGAACCGCAAAGAGCATCGGCACCCCAGCAATCCCCAGCAAAATCGTGGTGTAGGAGCCTAAGGCCAAAAACCCCACATGGCCAAAGTTAATCAGCCCTGTGTAGCCCCACTGTAAATTTAAGCCCAAACTAAAGAGGGCAAAGGTTGCGGTAAAGATACCCAAGGAAATTAGATAGCCAACCATGTGTTGCGATAGATGACTCAGTGAAGATGAGCTCAAATTACCACAGTTAAGAGAGGCTGCGGCTGTTGAAAATCTGGTCGCGGATGTTTAGCAAAAATTTAAGGCAAGGTGCAGTCTAGGTTACCCTGCGGGCTAAAGGTCTCCCCCTATAGTGAGTAGTAAGTTTTGCAGGTTGCTTCCATGACCTTCGCTTTTCGTCGGACAAAAATTGTCGCCACCATCGGACCTGCCAGCCGCTCCCGCGACATCATCGCGCAACTGCTCGCGGCGGGGATGAGTGTAGCGCGGCTGAACTTCTCCCATGGCGATTATCGCGATCATGCCGAAACTATTACCCTACTGCGGCAGGTGGCGAATGAGCAGGCAACCCCCCTAACGCTGCTCCAAGATCTGCAAGGCCCCAAAATTCGGGTCGGACAGCTACCATCCGGCTCTGTTGAACTGGTGGAAGGGGCGCAGGTTAATTTATTGCCCTTAGCAGAAGCAACGGAGAGCACCAGCGGCATTGGGATTGACTACCCCTACCTTGCTGAAGAAGCTCAGCCCGGAATGCAGGTGCTGCTCGATGATGGGTTAATGGAATTAGTGGTGGAAGCCGTTGCCGAAAAGGTAGTAACCTGTCGGGTGGTGCAGGGCGGTACCCTCAAAAGTCGCAAAGGGGTCAATTTACCCGACTTAAACCTGCGGTTGCCATCCCTAACGGAAAAAGATCGGCAGGATATTCTCTTTGGTATTGCCCAAGGGGTAGATATTATTTCCCTTAGTTTTGTGCGCCGTGCAGAAGATTTGTGGGAATTGCGGGAATTCTTGGCGGCTCATGGTGCCAGTGATATGCCCATCTTGGCTAAAATTGAAAAGCCTCAAGCCGTAGAAAACCTAACGGCGATTTTGGGGGTTGCCGATGCCATTATGGTGGCTCGCGGTGATCTGGGGGTGGAAATGCGGGTGGAAAAAGTACCGCTGCTGCAAAAACAAATTATCCGTGAGTGTAACTACCGCTCTATTCCCGTCATTACTGCCACGCAAATGCTGGAGAGTATGATCCACAACCCCCGTCCGACCCGTGCCGAAGTCAGTGATGTTGCCAATGCCATTTTGGATGGTACCGATGCAGTGATGCTCTCAGGGGAGTCGGCCGTGGGAGCGTTTCCGGTGCGCGCCGTCCAGATGCTAGCGCGCATTGCTGCGGATGTGGAACCTCAGTTAAATTTTGAAAATATGCCCGCCTACCGCAATGATGAAACCCATGCCCTAGGTGAGGCGCTATCTACGATTGATAATATTTTGGAGTTGAAGGCGATCGCCTGCTTTACGGAAACCGGATACACCGCCACAATTGCTTCTGGTGAGCGCGTTAAGTGCATTATTGTAGCCTTTACCGATCGCCCACGGGTCTATCACTGGATGAACTTACTCTGGGGGGTCAAACCGATTTTGCTTGACACCTTGCCCCTGACCTTTGAAGGCATGATTGCCACTGCCGAAGCCCAGCTCCAAGAACGTGGCATAGCCGCCACAGGGGAGAAAATTTTGATCATGGCGGGTCTCCCTGCCCAAACTCCCCAAGGAACAAATTTCCTTAAAATTCATACCATGGGAGGCGCAAGTCAGTCCTGAGTTAACAAGGATCATTCTTAGAGTAGCCCCATAAGCCATGGCCTTCAGGAGAAATAAGCAGTAAACTACTCCCAGCTAAAGCAGGGAGCTTTTAGTAGCCCTGCAGTTAGCAAGCCAACCACGAGCCTCTGGGGTGGTTTACAACACCCCCAATCGACCGTTACCAGTGCCTTAAACAACCGTTTCTGGTGTCCGCAGTACAATTATAACCTAAGGCAWCTGAAGTTGCTAAAGGAGCTTTCCTCCCCGCACTGAAGTACGGGGCTTCCAGCCCTACCCGATGTGAGCCAACGGCTTGTGCGAGGTTGCCCCTGACGCTAGGCTGGACTATGGCATCGTATGAGTTTTTGAGGATTCCATGCGCGTTTCCCTTCGCTGGTTACGGGAACTAGTCTCAACGGATCTGGAGGCCACAACCCTTGGCGATCGCCTGACGATGGCGGGGTTTGAAGTTGAAGAGATTGAAGATCGCCGCACGTGGGCTGAGGGAGTTGTGGTCGGTCATATTTTGCAGTGCGACCCTCACCCCAATGCCCAAAAGCTGCGAGTGTGCCAAGTGGATGTGGGGCAGGGGGAACCCAGTACCATCGTCTGTGGTGCTCCTAATGCGGCAGCAGGGCTGTACGTGCCGGTGGCGGTACCGGGCGCTTACCTTGCCAAAATCGACCTCAAGATTCGTCCGGCCAAACTGCGCGGGGTGTTGTCTCAAGGCATGATCTGCTCCTTAGCCGAATTGGGGTTAGCCAAGGAATCTGCAGGAATCCATACCTTTAGCGAGCCAGTGACCGTAGGGGCAGATGTGCGCCCTCTGTTAGGGCTTGACGATGTGATTTTGCATTTGACCTCAACAGCGAACCGTGCCGATGCCCTGAGTATGGTGGGGATTGCCCGTGAAGTGGCTGCCCTTACGGGTGCCCCCTTGAAGGTGGCCATTCCTGCGGCACCTCCGGCCAAAAAATCCCGTAGTAAACCGCCCTTCACCGTCAGTGTTGCGGATCCGCTAGCGTGCCCCGCCTATCGCGGTGTGCTGATGAGCGGTGTGCAGGTCGCCCCCTCACCCCCATGGTTGCAGCAGCGGCTGGAAGCGGCTGGTCTGCGCCCCATTAACAATGTGGTGGATATTACTAACTACATTCTTCTAAAGTGGGGGCAGCCGCTCCATGCCTTTGATTGGGATCGCCTCCGAACCATTGATCACAACAGCCCCCTCACGGTTGGCGTGCGCTTAGCCCACCCCGAGGAAACCCTGCAAACCCTTGATGGTCAATCCCGCCGCCTCACGGTGGAGAACCTCGTGATTACTGCTGGGGACGTGCCGATCGCCCTCGCAGGCGTGATGGGGGGGCAACAGACAGAGGTTCATGCGGGAACGCAACAGATTTTGCTGGAAGCGGCGCTCTTTAGCAGTGCGGTTGTGCGCAGGTCTGCCCGTGCCCAAGGGTTACGCACTGAAGCCTCTGCCCGGTACGAGCGCGGTGTCAACCCAGCAGAGCTAGAGGCCGCCAGCAACGAGGCGATCGCCCTGTTAGAGGAGCTTGCCCACGGTCGTGTTACCTTCACCACCCTGCTGGATCAGCGACCGCCCCTTGATCGCACCCTCACCCTGCGCCTTGAGCAAGTCCATCGCCTTTTGGGAGGGGTGCTGACCGCCGATAACTCGGAGATCGACGACTTGAGCGCCGAAACCGTGGAAGCCCTGCTCAGCGCCTTGGGCTTTACGCTGAGGCGGCAGCCCTCGCCAGAGGACGAATCTGTGGTGTGGTCAGTGACCGTGCCCCCCTACCGGTTTCGGGATATTGAGCGGGAGGTGGATCTCATCGAAGAAGTTGCGCGGCTGTACGGCTACGATCGTTTTGAGGAAACCTTGCCGCCGCAATCACAGTTGGGCGCACTACCGCTGGATCTGCTGCTGCTGCGGGATCTACGAGCCGCCTTTCGCGGCGCTGGCTTAACGGAACTGATGCACTACTCGTGGGTTAAGGGCACTCACCCCCATCAGGTGACCGTTGTAAATCCATTGGTGGCTGAGTTTTCCTGCCTGCGTAGCGATTTAATAACCGGATTGGTACAGGCCTTTCGCTATAACCATGAGCAAGGCAATCCCCCCCTGAACGGGTTTGAGGTGGGTCGCGTCTTTGGCCAAGGGGAAGAGGGTCTCTGGGAGAGCGATCGCCTAGGGGGAATCATTGGTGGCGATCCGTGGCAGGGCAAGTGGGTGCGGCGCTCCCAACAGCCCCAACCTCTGTCGTGGTTTGAAGCCAAGGGTATTCTCGAAAGTGTATTTCAGCGGTTTGGCTTGGTGGTTGAGTACCAGAGCGATCGCCGCGATGAGCGGCTACACCCCGGACGCACAGCGTCTCTATCCCTAAATGGTGAGCACTTGGGCTTTTTTGGTCAATTGCATCCCCAGTTTGCCGCAACGTTAGAGCTACCCCATGCGGTCTATGTATTTGAACTGGAACTAGAGGTACTGCTCGCACCGCTGGTCGATCGCTTCGGCCATGAAACCTTCCAACCGTTTTCTACCTATCCCGCCAGCGATCGCGATCTAGCCTTTTTTGCCCCTGCGGATCTCACCGTTGGCGAACTCCGCCGTACCCTGTGGAAAGCCGCAGGTGGACGCTCCTCGCTCCTAGAGTCGGTGGAACTGTTTGATGAATATGCTGGGGTTGGGGTTCCGCCAGGACAGCGCAGCCTAGCGTTTCGGCTGACCTACCGTGCCCCGGATCGCACCCTCACCGAGGCCGAAGTGAATGAACTCCACCAAAAACTCCGCGACAGCCTAGTTGAGAAATACGCCGTAACCTTACGTAGCTAGAGGATGACGATGACTGCAGCCGTACCCCTCACCGATCGTTGGCAAGCCATGGCAGATCTTGCCCTTGCGGGTGACCTTCTCAGCCGTGATCAAGCCCGCGCCGTTCTGCGTGCCCCTGATACGGAGCTACTGGCGCAATTGGCAGCGGCCTATCGGGTGCGGCATTACTATTGGGGCAACCGGGTGCGGCTTCACTACCTGCTGAATGCCCAGAGTGGCCTGTGTCCCGAAGATTGCCACTACTGCTCCCAATCTAAAATCTCCACCGCTGAGATTGAAAAGTATCCTCTGCTCTCCCAAGAAAAGATTTTGGCGGCGGCTGAGCGGGCGGCGGCACTGAAGGCGGGCACCTTTTGCATGGTCATTTCGGGGCGATCGCCCAGCGAAAAAGTCTTTGAGCAGGTACTTGCGGCAGTAAAAGCGGTAAAGGAACGCTACGATCTCAAAATTTGCGCCTGTTTAGGCTTACTCTCGGCAACCCAAACCCAGCAGTTAGCCGCAGCGGGGGTGGACCGGGTGAACCATAACCTGAACACCTCACCGAACTACCACAGCGAGATTTGTACCACCCATACCTTTGGCGATCGCGCCCAGACCCTCAACCATATTAAGGCAGCGGGGATTACCACCTGCTCCGGCGGCATCCTCGGTATGGGGGAATCCGATGAGGATGTGATAGATTTAGCCCTTGCTCTGCGGCAGATGGAGGTTACCAGTGTGCCGGTGAATTTCTTAATCCCCATTGCCGGTACCCCCTTTGCGGCACACGATCATCTCACGCCGCGTCAATGTTTACGAATTCTTACACTTTTTCGCTTTTTGTTGCCTCACCAAGAGATTCGCATTGCCGGGGGTCGCGAGGTGCACCTACGCTCCCTACAGCCCCTTGGCCTGTATGCCGCTAACTCCATCTTTGTGGGGGACTATTTAACAACGGCGGGGCAGGCACCCCATCAAGACTGGCAGATGATTGCCGATGCTGGCTTTGTCCTAGAAGATGCTGAAGGCCGCGCGATCGCCCCTTAAAATCCTCCTGTTGGGGGATGCGCTTCCTTGATGGTTCCATCACACTAGCATCCAAGAGCCAAGACGGCCTTGGGGCTGGCGACAGTACTCAGCAACGTGTAACATTCTACAATGCATTTGTAACGAAATGTTGCATTTTCTCAGATTCCTCCTTAGCATAGAGAGGAATGTGGTACTTAATAGACATTATGAAAAAGCCACGTTGGACACAGCTTATTGATTTTCTGCAGCGGGAGATGGCACTGCCCACCTCTGCCATTAACTTTGGCCTCAAGCAGTGCGATGAGAAAGTCAACCTGTTGCCAGTGGTACTGTGGCAGTATGGCCTAGTCAGCCTTGAGCAGTTGGATCGCATTTTCGAGTGGATGGAGGCTAGCCACAGCTAGTTTTGCCTGCTGTAACACTTTGGCAAGAAGTTGCCATAGGCTGCTCTGCCTAGCTCTGAGTACTCCTTCCATTAGCTTTTCGGTAGCGAAACAGCAGATTAGATTCGCGACTCCACCCTTGTTTAGAGTATGCCGCAAGCTCCGAGGGATCTGCCGAATGGCTTGGATACCCCATTGATGCGTTGGATCCCTCGGAGTCCCTCAGGAAGCGGCTTTGAAGATTTTATACTATGTCGTATAAAAAACATTGCTTGCTTGCAACGGGGATCCCTCGGAATAGGGGGTTGCAGTTCGCTCAGGGAGCGGCTAGTATAGGGGTACTCCTTCCTCTTCATGGGGAAGGCGATCGAATGGAAACCTACTTCTTTGCCTGTTGCCGAATCGACAAACTGTAGGWAACCTTCCTCTTCATGGGGAAGGCGATCGAATGGAAACATCTCAATATTGGCCTTCACGATATTGTCGGCTGGGATGTCCTTCCTCTTCATGGGGAAGGCGATCGAATGGAAACCCCAGTCKGGATAGTGGGTACCACCCTTTGGTCCCTGAWAAGCCTTCCTCTTCATGGGGAAGGCGATCGAATGGAAACAAGATGATATGGGGTGTTTCACCCCAACGGAGGGTGTCGTAACCTTCCTCTTCATGGGGAAGGCGATCGAATGGAAACATCGTGGGTGATAGTGGGTACCACCCTTTGGTCCCTGAAAGGCCTTCCTCTTCATGGGGAAGGCGATCGAATGGAAACAAGCGA
>NZ_JAKLTV010000069.1:0-1352 GCF_022698185.1 Synechococcus sp. PCC 6717
GGGCAGTTAACAAAGAGGTGGACATGATCCGGTTCAATTGCCAACGACACAACTTGACAATCAATCTCCTCTGCTGCTTCCCATATCAACTGCCTGCACCGATTTGCTATTTCTCCCCGTAAAACAGGTCTACGCCGCCGAGGAATCCAGACAAAGTGATAGTTCAGCAAATACGTTGCATTGCGGCTTTTCTGGTAGTCCATAGTTCACCGGTTTGTCTATCTGTGCTACGCTGCAGACAATTGTTGCATAAACTCACCATGTTTGGATGTCAGCAAGTTTTGCTCAACCCCAATAACGAACTTAAGGGGGTGATGGAATTTGTCTGCTCTGAGGCAAACAAGCTAACCAATCAGGGCATCTACTATGCTCGTCAACTGCACTTTAAGACCGGGCAGTGGATTGGCAAGCATAGCCTGAGTTACGAATACAAGACCAGTAAGCACTTCCAAGCTCTTTACTCCCAGGCTGCACAGCAAACCTTGATTTCGGTCTACGAGTCGTTTAAGTCCTACCGAGCATTGTTGAAACTGTGGCGAGGTGGAGAACTGGCAGAGAAACCCAGGATGCCAAATTACCGCAAGAAGGGAGGGTTGGCAGTAGTCAGCTATCCCAAACAAGCGCTGAAGTTGGTTGATGGGATGATCCGGGTTCCGCTGGGGCAGTTAGTGAAAGTGTGGTTTCAGATTGATTCGTTCACTGTCCCCATGCCCTCCAATCTCAAATTTGAGGACATCAAGGAACTGCGGATTCTGCCGCGCAATGGGTGTTTCTACACTGAGTTTGTCTATCGGCTGAAACCTGTTCAGGCTGATGTAGACCCGATGCGGGCGCTGGGCATCGATTCGGGATTAAACAACTGGCTCACCTGCGTTAGCAATGTGGGAACCAGCTTCATTGTGGATGGACTGCACCTGAAATCGTTGAACCGCTGGTACAACAAGCAAATTGCCAAACTGAAAGAAGGTAAGCCTCAAGGCTTTTGGTCAAAGCGACTGGCACAACTCACTGAGAAGCGCAATCGGCAGATACGTGATGCAGTGAACAAAGCGGCCAGGATTGTGATTGACCATTGCACCCGTAACCGGATTGGTCGGATTGTATTTGGCTGGAACCCGCGGCAAAAGGACGGTTCCAACCTAGGCAAGAAGACCAATCAGAAGTTTGTGCAGATCCCAACTGCGAGACTGAAAGAGCGGATTGCTCAGTTAGCGGAGCAGTACGGGATAGAGTTTGTTGAAACTGAGGAGTCGTATACCTCTCAAGCATCGTTTGTGGATGGTGACTTTTTGCCGACATTCGGTGAAAAACCTGATAGCTGGAAGTCATCGGGGAAGCGGACGAAGCAGATC
>NZ_JAKLTV010000070.1:0-1046 GCF_022698185.1 Synechococcus sp. PCC 6717
TTCCTCTTCAGGGGGAAGGCGATCGAATGGAAACCTGAGGCCTTTAGCGTGGTAGATGTAAGGTAGTAGCTCCACCTTCCTCTTCAGGGGGAAGGCGATCGAATGGAAACCGTAGTTGTCCCCTTCGCTGGGAACCCAGCCTTCATCAACCTTCCTCTTCAGGGGGAAGGCGATCGAATGGAAACCTGAGGCCTTTAGCGTGGTAGATGTAAGGTAGTAGCTCATCCTTCCTCTTCAGGGGGAAGGCGATCGAATGGAAACTCCGCTTTAATTGGAGCATAAACATCACACCCGCCACCTTCCTCTTCAGGGGGAAGGCGATCGAATGGAAACTTTGGACTTATTACTAAGTCCCAAAAACTGAAAAGCTTCGGTCCTTCCTCTTCAGGGGGAAGGCGATCGAATGGAAACGACGTTTTCATCTCCCTTCCAGCGGAACCGCCCGYAGGCWCCTTCCTCTTCAGGGGGAAGGCGATCGAATGGAAACTAGACAAGTCCCCTTTCACGAGAACGTTTTCAATGCGCCCTCCTTCCTCTTCAGGGGGAAGGCGATCGAATGGAAACAATCCTGTAACTGCTATTCAAGGCGGTTATGACCTTCCTCTTCAGGGGGAAGGCGATCGAATGGAAACTAAATCAAGTTCTTTTTCATCCATTCCCAAAACCTCTCGGCCTTCCTCTTCAGGGGGAAGGCGATCGAATGGAAACTTGCGAAAAGCAACATAGTGGGCGGAATGCCCATACTGCCTTCCTCTTCAGGGGGAAGGCGATCGAATGGAAACAAGATAATAGGAGTCGGCGATTAGAGTTGGCTGCTCTTGCTACCTTCCTCTTCAGGGGGAAGGCGATCGAATGGAAACGAGCCGTCGGTATTAGTCCCGACGCAAAAGGCAGCGSGCCTTCCTCTTCAGGGGGAAGGCGATCGAATGGAAACTAAATCAAGTTCTTTTTCATCCATTCCCAAAACCTCTCGGCCTTCCTCTTCAGGGGGAAGGCGATCGAATGGAAACTTGCGAAAAGCAACATAGTGGGCGGAATGCCCATAG
>NZ_JAKLTV010000008.1:0-31086 GCF_022698185.1 Synechococcus sp. PCC 6717
GCTCTTCCGATCTCCGCCCACATCACTCCTATAACTCACTACAGCCTAGCACACCCTCGGGCGCAGTGATGTTCCACTTCGGGTATCACGCCCTATTACCAAAAAAACGCCGTAAAGCCCCTGCCTTCAGGCATGGGGATATAAGGCGCATGTTGTGTTATCGAAAATTTTGGGTCTAAAAACTCGTCTTTTAGAGTGGTTTTAGTTTAAACTAAAACCAGAGGTAAGGGTAATCAACCTCTCTAAAAACCCAATAGCCTAACGGCTAGAAAACAACCTAAGTTTTTTTGGTTGGTTTAACAGTACCTTTGGGCAAAAGGGAACTGCCCCGCAAGGGGGAACGCTTGGGGAGATAAGCACCGCTGTTGTAGCAGGGCAGCCTGATGCGATAAGTGCTGTCGCAGAACCAAGAATAAGAATCCCCTGCCGTTAGGCACGGGGAGTATGTCAATTGATAGCTGCTGTATGAGCCACGCCACCGATGTGTTAACCCTTGGCCGTTGGATGGCCGCTGATTTTAGCAATCAAGCCCAAGCCTTTGAAAATCCGCCTTTTTATGCCCATATTCGCGTATGTATGCGACCGTTGCCTAGGGGCGTGCTAGAGGGGATTGGGCTGTACGTTGAGCAAGCCTACGACTATCTGCTGGGGGTACCCTACCGCACGCGAGTGTTGGAACTTCTGCCCGCTGAGGATCACATTGTCATTAAAAACTATGTGCTTAAGGACGAGAAGCGCTTTTTCGGCGCCGCCCGCGATCGCCAACGCTTAGCGCAATTAAGCGCCGATGACCTAGAGTTGCTGTGCGGTTGTAATATGCTCACCTACTGGACTGGGCATAGCTTCCGTGGGGAAGTAGAACCCGGTAAGGCCTGTAAAGTGGTGCGCAAAGGCCGCGATACCTATCTGGATAGTACGTTTGAAATTGATGGCGATCGCTTTATCAGCCATGATCGCGGTCGGGATCCTAACACCGATGAACACGTTTGGGGGTCTGTAGCAGGTCCATTTCACTTTGTGCGTTGGCAAAGCTTTGCCGAGGAAGTAGTCGCCTAATGCGACTGCCAGTCCGGCAAGGTTTTTCCTTGGCTGTAGAGACGAAATAACCCCCACACACCTAGGGCAATCCACGCCAAACTGACCACTTGAGCAATGCGCAGCGACCCCAGCATCAGGCTATCTAAGCGTAAGCCTTCAATCCAAAAGCGACCAAGGCTGTAGGCAATAGCGTAGGTCAGCAGCAGCGTGCCTGGCTTTTGGTAGCGGGGCTGGCCAAACAACCACAGCAGCAGGGCAAATACCGCTAGGTTCCAGAGGGATTCGTAGAGAAACGTCGGATGGTAATAGGCCTCTGCCAGTAACCCCGGCGGGCGGTGGTGGGCAGGAATGTACAGTTTCCACGGTAAATCTGTGGGGGCACCAAAAGCTTCGGAGTTAAAAAAATTGCCCCAGCGGCCAATGGCTTGCCCCAAAATCAAAGAGGGGACAATGACATCCCCTATTTGCCAGAAGGAGAGCCGTCGCCAGTAAGTAAATAAGGCCATTGCTGCCATTCCCCCCAAGATGGCACCGTGAATGGCAATCCCACCGCGCCAAATCTGAACTACTTGATCAAGGTGTTCTTGGTAATAAGCCCAGTTAAACGCAACGTAGTAAAGGCGCGCCGCTGGAATGGCACCGATAACCAACCAAATGGCTAAATCGGCAATCACATCGGGATCCAGTTGCCGCTGCCGAGCGAGGCGCTGACTGAGCCAAATACCAATAAAAACAGCAACGGCAATCAGCAGGCCATACCAACGGAGGGAGATTACCCCCAGATTCAGCATGGCACCGGGGGACTGAAAAGTGGCAATCATGCCCCAACTACCTCGTGAGTCAAGGAGTTGAAGTGGAGCGGGCAGTGCTAATCACTGTTGCAAAGGCATCGGCATCGAGCACGGCAAGCTGTGCCAGCATTTTGCGGTTGAGTTGAATATCGGCCTTTTTGAGGGCGCCAATGAGTTGGCTGTAGCTCATGCCGTGTTGCCGCGCCGCTGCATTAATGCGGGCGATCCACAGTCGCCGGAAGTCCCGTTTCCGCCGCCGGCGATCGCGATAGGCGTTGCACAGCGCCTTCATTACCACCTGATTAGCGGTGCGGAATAATTTGGAGTGGCCAGCTCGGTAACCTTTGGCTAGCTTGAGAATTTTTTTACGCCGTTTGCGGGCAACGTTACCCCGTTTAACCCTTGCCATACGTTAATCCTTCATGATAGGGAGCCGAGTGTGTTTTAAGCGTAGGGCAACATCAACGAGACCCGCTCAAAGTCCCGTTCGTCCACCAGCGCTTTTTGGGAGAGGCGATTTTTGCGATCGCTCCCCTTGTGCTCAAGTAAATGATTTTTATTGGCCTTGCGGCGGATAAATTTGCCACTGCCGGTGGCTCGAAAACGCTTGGCGGCAGAACGACGAGTTTTCAGCTTTGGCATAGCCTTGCCCTATTTTAGACACAGCTTTCTAGTGTACTATTTTGAGAAGAGTTTTGGCAAGATTGCGCCCCCATGGAACTGCGGTTTATTCCCGTTGAAGAATTTTACTTTGCCTTGACATTAGCCGTGCGCACCCTCGAAGACATCGGTGATGCAGCCTTGGTCGAGCAGATGCGATCGCGCCTTCAGGAGCGGTTTGGCCAAGCGTCAACCGTAGCGGCAGGACGGCAAAACACCTTTAATTATGTGTTTCGAGTTGAGGGGGTCGATAACAGCCCGGCCTCCCAGCTTGTGATCTCCATTGCAGATTGGCAGGGCAAAATTCGCCTGAGCAGTGACTACGGCTGGAGTTTAGACCCCCAGCGCAAAACCATTCGCACCGAGAAGTTTAGCGATCGCCCCCGGTTTTGCCAGCAGCTGAAGCACTATCTAGCGCAGTGGCTGGATGTACCGCAGATCACAACTCTTTAGGTGGAAGAATTATGTCGGCGATCGCGGCACTGGTTGATACAGCGCTTAAAACGTGGTCAGTCCTCCATACCCCCTTTCTGCCGCCGGATGAGCTAGCAGCGGTGCTGACTGACATCGGGCAGCGGGTCGATGTCCATGCTCAGCCTTGGGGTGGGTATCCCCAAGCAGAGCGCTGCCGGTTGGCGATCGCCCCTGCGGAGCTATCCCTAGACGATCAGCGTCCTCCCCTAGCCTTGGTGCGCATTAGCGGTAACTTTCTGTTTGACCCCGCCACCTATATCGATTTTGAGTCAGCCCTAGAGGCAGCGGGTGTAGCTGCTGATGACTACGGTGATATTATTCTTTTAGGAGAGCGAGGTGCGCAAGCAATTGTCAACCCCGACAGCCTTCCCTTAATCACTACCGCACTCAAGCAGGTTCGCACAGTGCCTGTAACCGTTGMCCCCTGTCCTTGGGATCAATTGGCCGTTGCACCGCCGCAAACCAAGCATCTCACCACCGTCGAAGCTTCCCTGCGCCTCGATGCCGTTGCCTCAGCTGGATTTGGCCTCTCCCGCAGCAAAATGAGTGAATGGATTAGCAGTGGTATGGTGCGCGTCAACTGGCACGTTGTGCAGCACCCCCGGTATGCCGTCAAAGTGAACGACCTCATCACTATTCGAGGTAAAGGCAGACTCGTGATCCAAGGGATTCAAACCACAAAGAAAAATCGCTATCGTCTTGAAATGGAGCGCACCCGTTGATCCGGCTTCTGTTCTGAGGATGGGGATGTCCGGTGTCACCTACCCCCGACACTCATCTTCGTTGAGTAAATACAATTCACACATACAGTGCGGCACTTCCCGCCGATTTAGCTCAGTCGTTAAAATCGTTTATGGATGCATCAGTGACGTAAAAATGCCGCAAGCATTGCCCTACCAAAACACACCGCAATCAAGTCAAGAGGTGCCCCAGCCTCACTTTTTGAAGGTATGGGTTGCCTATCTCCTGTGGTGCTTGAGTTTATTTGGTCTCTGAATCATGCCAGCATTTTACTGGCAGCGATTGGTCTGCTTTTATAGAAACCGGAGGGTTCGGGAACCGGATAAAACCTCGCTCGTTCCCGACGGGGATACAGAACGGTTCCCGCGCCTACGGCAGTAGGCAGAATCAGTCTTGACATTAGACAAAGTGATGTCCTGACTGATACGTGCAACGACGAGTCGATTTTAGCTGTATGCCATCTTCTCTCATACGGTTGCTATTCACGTAAATCGGCATCTATAATAACTGCATACCATCTGGCTCTATCGTCCGAGTTATGCTTAACTAACCAATCGAGTTGAAAGGTTCCATCTTTCCAATCTTTTGCTTGCTCAAAGATGGCTCTAAACGATTCCTTCTCCTGATGCATTCGAGCCAGACTTGGCACTACTTCTCGAATTTCTTCCAGTTTTGCTTTTTGCTTCTGAGTTAGATTTTCCTCCGGCTTCAGTAACGCATATTTACTTTGTTTGAGCGCGGCTGCAATCTGGGCTTTCTGGACTTCATTTACCGTCTGCTCATTCGCTTTACAAATACTTTTTCGAGCCTTATCCAATTCCTGATTCACAATTTTTATAAAATGAAATCGGTCAGCAACCACCGTAGCATTCGGTAGGAGTTTATGAACCAAACTTTTATAGTTTCCAGACAGGTCAATGCTCACCTCAATAATTTGATTGAGTACCGCTGCTCCCCATGCCTCAAGCACTTGCCTCACATCTTCCTGCTCGCGAGAAGGGGCAAAGGCAAGGGGAATTCGCCGCTCTAAATCGACCAAAACAACTATGTAATCTCCTTGTCCTTTACCTAAGGAAATCTCATCTATACCTAATCGTTTTACTGAACTCACATCGACGTGGAGTTTTTTTTACTGACATACTGTACCATTGACCATACTTCTTCATCAGTGAGACCATTTAAAATTGCAACATTATGAATGTCGCTGTGCAAAACCTGTTGCACGATTGACTGAGCAAATCGATCCGTTTGCTTGCGACGATTGCCGATGAAATCGAGCGTTTCACTGAATGGCTTACCACAAGTTCGACACTTAAACTGGCGACGATTGATCTTAAGAAATACGGTTCGTCCACTGATGCTTAAATCTCGCACTAGATACCAATGATTCTGGTGTAAATGACAACTTTTTTGTTGGCAACGTGGGCAAATCGCCTCGGTTGTCTTTGCTTCCACTATAAGAATCAATTCTCCCGCAATATCGGTATAATCTTCAACCTCAATTCCAGGTAGGTTGAGTAGATCAGTTAGAAGTAGCTGCATATCTTAGATTTCGTATAGCATGTTACATTAGCATACCAAGTCCGATAGACCCACCTAGCCAAACACTATATTTCCCAAGGATAGAATTCAGTGACTATTTTTTTTGTGGGTGCTGGGTTAGGAACGGTGGCTGATCTGACGCTACGGGCGATCGCTTGTCTGAAAGAAGCGGAGGTCATCCTCTACGATGCGCTGATCCACCCCTCCTTGCTAGATTTAGCTCCTGCCCATTGCCTCAGGGTTCCTGTCGGCAAACGCGCGGGTGGGGCAGCCCTACCCCAAGCAGCGATCAACCAGCTTCTGTGTGACTACGGCCACCGCTATCGTCGCGTAGTACGGCTCAAAAGTGGTGACCCCGGACTGTTTGGCCGCCTCCAGCAGGAGGTAGAGGCCGTCTTAAGTGCGGGGCTGGCAATAGAAGTGGTGCCGGGGGTGACCTCCGCCCTCGCTGCCCCTTTACTGGCAGGCTTGTGTGTGACAGCCAAGGACGTGAGCCAATCTGTGGCCATTGTGTCGGGCCATGCCCCTGAAACCCTGCCGTGGTCGAGCCTTGTGCAAATCGAAACCCTAATCCTCCTGATGGCCACTCGCTCGCTGCGCTATATCCTAGAGCAACTGATTGCTGTGGGGCGATCGCCCCACGATGGCCTAGCTATTGTGCAATGGGCGGGACAACCCCAGCAGCAAGAGTGGTTTGGCACCCTTGAGGAGTACCTAAACATAGCCGACCACCCCGATATGGCYCCCGCCGTTGTGGTGATCGGTGCCGTTGCGCAAAAGCGGTACCCTTTCGCTAGGCTAGATCTAGCACTGCCCGCCTTAACATCGCCCATGCCCGATTTCCCCTTATCTGGTCAAACCGTTCTTGTGMCCCGTGCTGCTGGCCAAGCCAGTCCCTTTAGCCAACAGTTAAGGGCTGCAGGGGCAACGGTTCTGGAATTGCCCACCCTAGAAATTGTTCCCCCTAGCTCTTGGCAGCCTCTCGATACAGCCTTAAGTCAACTGCCCCAGTTTGACTGGCTGATTCTCACGTCCCACAATGCCGTGAACTTTTTTATGCAGCGGCTGCAACAGCAGGGCAACGATAGCCGTGCCTTAGCCACCCTCAAGATTGCAGTTGTCGGTGAAAAAACGGCTCAGACGCTGCAAACCTACGGTCTTGTGGCAGATTTTATCCCCAGTGAATTTGTGGCCGATGCGCTAGTGGCTGAGTTCCCAGTGCCTGTGGCTGGGCTGCGTCTCCTGTTTCCACGGGTTGAAAGCGGTGGCCGTCCCCTTTTAGCCGATGCATTTACTGCCGCTGGTGCGACGGTGAGTGAAGTGCCCGCCTACGAATCGCGCTGCCCTCAGCAGGCTGACCCCACCATCCTAGCTGCGTTGCAAGAGGGACGGGTAACTACGGTAACCTTTACCAGTTCCAAGACCGTTAAGCACTTTTGTCAATTGGTTGGCGCTCAGGCGGCAACGCTTCTTGCATCGGTACAGATTGCCAGCATTGGTCCGCAAACCTCTGAGACCTGCCGCCAGTTGCTCGGGCGAGTGGACTGCGAGGCTCAAGACCATAGTGTGCAAGGGTTACTGAGTGCCTTAATATCACGCTCACTGGGTTTGAATTTGCGATAGACCCGCCCCCGGATAGTAAGTGCCCAAAATTTGCAGGTGGTTATAGCCGCGTTTGCCCAGTTCGTAGGCGCCGGTTTGGCTCATGCCCCGTCCGCCAAAGACCTCCCGCACAATGTCATCGGTTGCAGCATACATCGACACCATCACCCGACCACTCTTGGTAAGGACAATCCCCCGGGTAGCTTGAACGGCGGCGTGCCCTGTTGTCCACTCTGTTTCAATACCGCGATAGACTTGCCAGCGCTCATCGTTGCCGAGGTCAAAAAAGCGACTGGCGGGCTGAAACATCTGTGCCAAGGCGTAGGAACGAGCAGCGATCGCCTGCGCTTTCAGGGTTGCCATCGGCCAGTCAGGATACACTTCCGACCCCACAACACTGACAAGGTATTGCTCTAGATCCACCTGATTCACTGCGGTGACGGTATTGCCTTGGGCAATGAGGCGAACAACCCCGCGATACCATTTACTACCCACAAAGGTGAGTTGATTACTGGGGCGAATCCACAGCGAGGCAGCAAGGGGTTGACCATTCCAGAATAAAATCCCCTCGCGAGCGGTCACTGTTGCCCCTTGGGAGGGGATCAATTGCGTCATCACCTGCTGTTGATCGTTCGTAACAGGGGTGGCAACGGCAGTGCCAACGGTTAGGTGGGCGTGATCCCGGGCGATCGCCACGCGCACTTGCGGTGCTGGGTCTTGGCTGGGGGGCACGGGCTGGAGGGCAACCGGTGGAACCGCCGGTACAATGGTTTTCGCGTGTGGGGTTGCTGGAGGGGCTGTTGTCGGCGCTTTATTGGGTATGTTTGGTGTCCAAAGTAGAGGACTGCGACCATCAAGAAGGGGGCGAGGCAATGGACGCTGGGGGGCGGCGAGTGGTTCAGGCAAAGCTGCGGTTGAGGGCAGTAAAGTACGGAGCAGCCACAGCGTCAGGCCACCACTGAGGAGTGTGGCCAAACCGAAGGACATCACTAGGGGCGATCGCCGTCGCCGCGTTGGTTGGAGCAGAACCCAGCCCATTGATACTGCCTCCTCATTCACCTTGTTTATTCTGACACTCCCTTGCCTCAAACAGGGAGAGCCGTGGTTTGACCGAGCAACTGTCAGCCACAGTAGCGCTCAAACAACTGGTACGGTACTCAACAGGTGACCTACCCCCGGTATTCATGTTGGCGCATAGAGGGCGGGGTTCTCAGTAACTCCTGCTAGTGCATCGGACGTGACCCAAGAACGCCGTAAAGTCCCTAGCTTTAGCGATGGGGATATAAGGCGCAAATTATTTTCCTTTGTGTTGTGTTTTCTTTTGTGTTGTGCCGCACTCGTACTAGTGGCAGGGKATTCAAGGCTGGATTCTAGCTCATGTCCAAGATGTGCATACACAGTAGCTGCCTTATAGGGAGGGGTCTTTCAGAGGGTCTGAGGATGATCCCTTTCATGGCATAGTGGAATTGTGTTGGATTTGCAACGGATTGTTGATGAGACTTCACCGCCTCCTCTACCTCAGTTCGGCGACTGATGGCCTAGCCTACTCCGATTTGCGAGACATCATGGCTAAGTCAGAAGTGAACAATGTCCGCGATGGGATTACGGGGATGCTCTGCTTTGGCAATGGGATGTTTTTGCAGACTCTTGAGGGCGATCGCCGCAAAGTTAGCGAAACCTACGCTCGCATTCTCAAAGACCCCCGCCACCACAGTGCCGAAATCATTGAATTTAAGGAAATTGATGAGCGCACCTTTATTAATTGGTCAATGCGGCTGGTGCAATTGGGAGATATGGACAGCGACACCATCCGGTTGCTGCGCCTAAAATACTCCCCTGCAGTTACTTTTCAGCCTGCCTCCATGAATGCCCAGCAGTGTTTTAGCTTCCTGCAAGAGCTTTATCGGATGACCCAAGGAACCTAGCGTGGCCGAGCATCACTGGCTCTCTATCCCTGATCTTCTCAGGTTGCCAGATCACACCTACGAATGGCAGGTCAGTGCGCAATGGCCGGAGTTCGCTACCTTAACCCCAGTGCAGGGTGTTGTCAGTGTGAGTCATCGTCAGACCTATCTGGAGGTGTCCGCAAATGTGGGCACGATTATGACCCTCTGTTGCGATCGCTGTTTACAGTACTACAATCATCGGCTCGTGTGCACGACAACGGAACTGATCTGGCTGGCGGACACTGCGGCTGTGCCTGATGCAAATGTTGTGGATGACCTTGTGGAAAGCCTGCCCGCCACAGGGCGTATCGATTTAGTAGATTGGTTGTATCAGCAGTTATGCTTAGCCCTGCCCCACCCACAGTACTGTGATCCTCAGTGTGGTGGGATTATGCCACCCGCAACGGGAGAGGCGATCACGGATCATCGCTGGGCGGCCTTAGCGCAACTGCAATCTGCCTTAGAGCGTTCTGACCCACCATCGTGAGTGCCCATTCCGATCTGGAACTGCTACTGCGTGCCCGCTACCCGCTGTTGTATATCCCCACAACAGAAGAAGAGCGTCTGGAGGCGGTACTGCACAGCATTAGCCAGCGGTTTAACCAGCGTCCTCTCTACATCTGGGACTTTGTAGACGGGTATCAGGGAACCGCCAACGATACTGGTACCGCTAAGCGTAATCCTCTGCAAGCGTTAGAATTCATTGAAAAATTGCCTGCCCCTGCCGCGGCGATTATTTTGCTGCGGGATTTTCATCGGTTTCTTGACGATATTGCAATTTCCCGGAAGCTGCGGAATTTAGCACGGCTGTTAAAGTCCCAACCCAAGAACCTGATTTTGCTAGCACCAACGGTACAGTTACCCCCTGAACTCCGCGATGTGGTTACGGTGGTGGAGTTTCCGCTGCCCCGTCGCGATGACATTCATGCCGAATTACTGAAGCTATGCCAAAGTTTAGGGACAACTCCCTCAGAAGCAGTGCTGGATCAGTTGATTCGCGCCTGTCAGGGGCTAAGCCTTGATCGCATTCGCCGGGTCATTGGCCGGGCGATCGCCCTTAATGGTACCCTTGACGCTAGCCATGTCGATTTAGTCCTTGAAGAAAAGCGTCAAATCCTGCGGCAAACCCAAATTCTTGACTTTTATCCCGCTCAGGAAACCATTGCGGATATTGGTGGCCTCGACAACCTCAAAGAATGGTTGCTGCGCCGGGGAGGTGCCTTTTCAGAGCGTGCCCGTCGCTATGGCTTGCCCTATCCGCGGGGCGTGCTCTTAGCAGGGATTCAGGGAACCGGTAAATCCCTAACCGCGAAGGCGATCGCCCACCAATGGCACTTGCCTTTACTGCGGCTAGATGTAGGGCGGTTATTTGGCGGCATTGTTGGCGAATCCGAAGCCCGCACCCGTGACATGATCCAAATTACTGAGGCGCTTGCCCCCTGCGTGCTGTGGATTGATGAACTGGACAAAGCCTTTGCAGGCATTGATAGCCGCGGTGATGGCGGAGCCAGTAGCCGTGTCTTTGGCACAATTATTACATGGCTTGCAGAGAAAACCTCCGCCGTCTTTGTCGTTGCCACTGCCAATAATATCCAAGTATTGCCGCCAGAGCTATTGCGCAAAGGCCGCTTTGATGAAATCTTTTTTGTGGGCTTACCCAGCGTCGATGAGCGGCGGGCAATTTTTGAAGTGCACCTCAGCCGGGTACGGGGCGATCGCCTCGGGCATTATGATTTGGATCGGCTCGCCTACGAAACCATTGACTTTTCTGGTGCTGAAATTGAGCAGTGTATTATTGAAGCCATGCATCTTGCCTTTAGTCAAGATCGCGACTTCACCACCGAAGATTTACTCCACGCTGCCAGTGAAATCATTCCCTTGGCGCGCACCGCTCGCGAACAGGTTCACCAACTGCAAGAGTGGGCCGCCTCGGGTCGGGCACGGTTTGCGTCTCGCCTGCTGCCTTCCCCCAATAGCCGTTAACCCATGAAACTCCTGCGCTTACTGCAATGGTTGTTGGGTACCCTGCTGGGGCTAGGACTCATTGCCACTACTGTGGCAGTCATTATTACACCATTAATTTTTGGCTTACTGTGGGCACCCCCACGCCCCAACGTCGAAGTAGAGCAACCGCTACCCACTGCTCAGACCGCGACCTCTCCCGCCAGCACCTCCCCAGCACCAGTCAAACACGGACGAGTAACCTATGCTGAAGGATTACGGGTGCGCGATCGCCCTGATCGCGAGGCCGAAGCCCTAGGAAGCATCGACTTTGAAGAAGTTGTTACCATCCTTGAGCGCAGTGGCGATGGCGAGTGGGTCAAAGTACGCACCCAAAATGACCTAGAGGGCTGGGTATTGGCCTTTGGCATTCAGGAACAATAGCTAGGCAATCCCTAAGAAGAACGTTCTAGCAAAAGACCTAGACTTTGCCTAGGAGCTGGGCTTGTTTGTGTGACCTGTGGACTCTTGATGGCAGCCACCGGCTCAAAATTGTCAATCGCCGGGAGGGGCACACCTACCTTTTGAGGCGATTTTGTGGATGGGCTGGGCTATGATAACAAGTTGTTTAGGTGCTGCAAGTACAGGCAGAGGTAAGGAGACAGTCGTGGCGGGTTCTGAGAGTATGGGGGCTATTTTTCCGGTCATTTGGCACGGCGATCGCGTCCATTTAATTGATCAGACCCGCTTACCCGCCGCCTATGAATTGAAAGAGATCAGGACGTCTGCCGAGATGGCGACGGCTATTCGCACCATGATTGTTCGCGGTGCCCCGGCCATTGGAGTGGCTGCTGCCTTCGGCATGGTATTGGGAGCGCAGGAGTATAGCGGTAGCGATCGCGCTAGCTTTTTGGCACATTTGGAAGCAGTGGCTACTGACCTCCGGCAAACCCGTCCTACTGCGGTGAATCTGTTTTGGGCAATTGATCGCATGCTGAGTGCAGCTCAGGCTGAAACTGCCACCATCGAGGCGCTAAAAGACCATTTATTGGCAACCGCCCAAGCCATTGCCAGCGAGGATGTGGCCACCTGTCAAGCCATTGGTCAGCATGGGTTGGCTGCCCTACCCAGCACCCCTGAAAAACTGCGGCTGCTGACCCATTGCAATGCGGGAGCGTTGGCCAC
Source organism: Synechococcus sp. PCC 6717 (assembly GCF_022698185.1). Classification (NCBI taxonomy): domain Bacteria; kingdom Bacillati; phylum Cyanobacteriota; class Cyanophyceae; order Synechococcales; family Synechococcaceae; genus Synechococcus; species Synechococcus sp. PCC 6717. Next base: position 11,921 of record NZ_JAKLTV010000008.1, read on the forward strand.
AGCAGGCTATGGTACGGCTCTCGGTGTTGTGCGATCTGCTTGGCGTGCCAACCGTCTAGAGCGGGTCTATGCCGATGAAACCCGCCCGCGCCTCCAAGGTGCTAAGCTCACAGCATGGGAATGTGTGCAAGAAGGGATTCCGGTGACCCTCTTAGCAGATACGATGGCTGCCCACTGTATGCAGCGCGGCATGATTGATGCCGTTGTGGTCGGTGCCGATCGCATCGCTCTGAACGGTGATACCGCCAATAAAATTGGTACCTACAGCGTGGCGCTGGCGGCCCAAGCCCATGACATTCCCTTTTTTGTGGCTGCCCCTCTCTCCACGATTGATACCAAGATTCATACTGGTGCAGAGATCCCGATTGAAGAGCGCCATCCCCAAGAAATTTACCAAGTGGGGTTTACTCGTATTGCGCCCGCTGGCGTTGATTTCTATAACCCCGCCTTTGATGTCACCCCAGCCCACCTCATTACCGGCATTATTACTGAACTGGGGGTGTTTGCGCCTGCGGATCTTGCGCGGGGGATTGGTGCTGCCTAACTCGCCCCTGCTACCCCTGTGGCAATATGTTGCAAAGTATATGTTGCAAAATGTAACTATCATTTGAGAAATATCCAACCCTGTAGAATCAATTCTGGGAGGCATATTGCGGGGTTGAGGTGCCGAAGGGCTAGCCTGCAAGCGTCTTGACCCGTACCAATTGGTTAGGATTCCTGATAAGTTCAGAAGAACGCCTCTTATCAGCCTCGTTATGGCTTAACGCCCATGTCGGATCTGCCATTTTCCCTTGATCAATTACGGATTCTCAAGGCGATCGCCCTCGAAGGGAGCTTTAAGCGAGCCGCAGATAGTCTTTACGTCTCGCAGCCTGCCGTTAGCTTACAGGTTCAGAACCTTGAGCGCCAACTGAACGTACCGCTGTTTGATCGGGGCGGGCGGCGCGCCCAACTCACCGAAGCAGGACAGCTTTTGCTCTCCTACGGCGATCAGATTCTTTCGCTATGTCAGGAAGCCTGCCGTGCCATTGAAGACCTGCAACAGCTCCAAGGGGGCACCCTGATTATTGGGGCCAGCCAAACCACCGGCACCTACCTTATGCCCCGGATGATTGGTTTATTTCGCAGCAAATATCCAGAGGTGGCCGTGCAACTCCATGTTCACTCCACCCGCCGCACCTGTTGGAGCCTTGTCAACGGCCAGATTGATCTGGCGATTATTGGTGGGGAAGTGCCCTCGGAACTGAGCGAGCAAATTACCGTTACCCCCTACGCCGAAGATGAACTTGCCTTAGTATTGCCCGTAGAGCATCCGCTGTCGGGAATCGACATGCTCTCCAAGGAGGATCTCTACAAACTAAGTTTTATTACCCTAGATGCCCAATCCACCATTCGCAAGGTCATTGACCAAGTGCTGCAACGAGCCAACATTGATCCGCGCCGCCTCAAGGTGGAAATGGAGCTGAACTCGATTGAAGCGATAAAAAACGCTGTCCAATCTGGTTTGGGGGCTGCGTTTGTGTCTGTTTCCGCCATTGAGAAGGAACTACAACTGGGTAGTTTACAGCGGGTCAAAATCGAGAATGTGGTGGTGAAGCGCACGCTATCCCTCATTACCAACCCAAACCGTTATCGATCGCGAGCAGCGGAGGTCTTCTGCCGCGAAATTCTCACCCAGTTTGCCACGTTTACCCTAGGCAATGAGTTGGAACCTCTAAAAAATCCGCTCTCCGATAGCGAAAAACCCCTTAAGGAACTGTTGGCGATCGCCCCCACCGAAACCAGCGAATAGCAGCGCAGGGAATTGGTTCGAGTTGTTGTTGCAGCAGTTTCATACCGTTGTCAAGTCGCTGTCATCTTCCTCAGCCACGATTGATAGTGTTCTGTCTTGGTAGCCCCTCTGCCATGTCTTCAGATGCATTCCACCGTTTTTCCATGAGTGTCAATCTGGCGGGAACGACTATGCCTAAACGTGATGACTCCTTGATGATAACTGCTGAACCAGCCATTAACCAACAGCGATTTGACGCCTTCCTAGGGGTGATTGATACCTTGGGCACGTGGTTCGGTATGAGCGAAGCCCAAATAATTCACCTCGATTTCTTGCAGTCGTTGCCCGAGCATACCTTTGGCCATGACCTTGCCACCTTTTACCAGCACGAAGGACTGACCCCCTTCACCACTGGCCCCCGCCGCAAGCAACTCCACGATGCCAGCCATGTCTTAACGGGCTATGACACCGACTTAGTGGGTGAAGCCGAGTTGCAAGCCTTTCTTTTGGGGATTGGCTTTACGCCCCTCAATGCCTTGCTCAAGCGGCAAGCCTGTCGGCGCATTCGTCAGCTTAACCTGCTCTCGGCAACAGCGTTGGAGCAACGTCTTACCGCGGCGTATCGTCGTGGCCAACAGAGCCGCTTTGATCCCAATACATGGCCGGTCGAGCGTCAGTGGTATTTACCGACACCTCAGGTGCGCAGTATTTACGGCTTATAGGAGTGATGTGGGCGGGCTAAAACCCCTCCGCTTTAGCGAGGGGATACAGCCAACTCAGGGGGCTTTAGCCCTCTCTATGTGTTAAACTAGAGACGTGGAAAGTAGGCGTATCAACTACGCGAGGAAACATCCTAGTACGGAGAAATCCCGGCAAGTAAGTCACTACCGCTTTGGCGGCAAGCCTAAACCACTGCAAGCAATGGCAGGATGTTGAGCGTATCGAACTGGCTAGTGTTGAAAAGTGCGAAACCACGAACCGAAACATAAACGTAGTCCCAATAGCAGAAATGCTTGAGGTGAGTAGGGGGTCTTTGACTGCCCCCACCCGCATTAAGTTGTGGGTGACAGCTCAAGGGAAAAGCGAAGCAATGCGGCTTCAGCCCGTTGCGTAGCATCCTTTGGGAATCCCCTCTCTTTCAAGGAGGAGAGAAGTCAAGCGCAATTGTGCGGTGGCAGCCGGAAAAACTGCACATCGGGCGGATCAGGGCAAAGGGTGACAACAGTAGCCACAGTGCGATCGCCAACCCCAAAGCGATAGGCATAGTGGGGTTCTAGGGCTGGCGGCAACTGCCATAGCGAGCCGCCATGGGCTTTGAGCCACGCTTCGTAGTAGGTCCACCCGTATAGAAATACCCGATCGCGCTCCTCCTCAGGCGCAGCCGCTAAAGCTGTTTGCAGCCCAGCACCAAAAAAACGCCGCGCGATCGCCTGCCGATGGGGGTGGGGGCGCACCACTTCTATATCAGCACCCACCGCCCATGCACCACTGACAGCAAGGAGCGCAATCTCTTGGGAGTGACTCCAATTAAAGTTCAACTGGGGTAAATAGGGTTTTCCTGAAGCCGTGGTGGGCAGAGGCGCCTCGTCTAGATCTGGCAGATAGAGGCGCAGATACTGGCGGAGAACTGCTTGCCGGGGTTGATGGCGCGGCAAAAGAACCCACCACAGATGGAGGGACTGGGGCTTCAAAACCTGTGGCCTAGATTGCCATTGGGGATGCAGCACGGGGGGTAGGGGAGCGTCCCACACCATTCCCTCTAGACCCCTAGGCGTTTTTGTAGCGACAGCAGATGCGTACGGGGGTTGATGGGGGCACGGGGAAGGGGCAGATCAAAATTCGGCCAGTTCCCAAGGCTAGCGCAGGGACAGTGAATCGGTGGTAAGCCATTACAAGGCAAGGCAATGGGCATTTGGCAGCGGGCACAGGGGGTAATGTCCCAGCACTGGGTCAGCAGTTGCGCAATGGTTTCATTCGTGTCTTCTAAAAAACAGTCTCCAGCCTGCCCAGACATTAAGAATGCCCAGCACGCCTCAAAGGCTTGACTGTAGCGATCGCCCTGCAGCACTGGCTGCGGTAGGAGTCGCTGTTTCCCACCCCAAATACAGACGCGCTTGCCTAACTGAAACCAAGATGCCAAATAGGACTTGACTTTTGCTTGAGCGGCTAAAAATGCACAGCCTTCAAGATCAGTGGTGGCAGTCATGGCAACAACCTCGGCAGTGTAACTCTACCCTAGCGCAAGAACACCAAGTCGCTCAAATCCGCAGATTTTAGAGCACCGAACACCCGTAAGGATGTTATGGTTCCGTTGGCCGACTGGCAAGGTTGATGCGATCGCTCAATTGCCGCAGCAGGCTACCCATTTCCGGATCGCTGCGTTGCAGTTCCGCCACCTTATCACAGCTATACATGACCGTAGTATGGTCTTTACCACCAAATTCTTCGCCAATTTTTGGCAAACTCAAGCCAGTGTATTGCCGCATCAGATACATCCCCMCCTGACGCGCCACACTAATTTCCCGACGGCGCGAGTTGCCTTTGAGATCGCTTATAGGGACATTGAGGGTCTCTGAGACGACTTGCAAAATGATCTCCGGCGACGTTTCAATTTTGCGGGTTGCCGGACTCAGAACCGGTGCAATGTTTTCCACGGTCATGGGTAGCCCAGAAATTGAAATGTACGCCACCGCCCGAATCAGTGCCCCTTCTAGCTCGCGAATATTGGAGGTGTAGCTGGCGGCAATGTATTCAATGACCTGCCGCGGCAAGCGGATATTTTCGTACTCGGCTTTTTTTTGCAGAATGGCCATGCGGGTTTCGAGATCGGGGGGTTGAATATCGGCAATTAGCCCCATCGAAAAGCGGGAACACAGCCGCTCCTGCAAGCGTGGAATTTGACTGGGGGGGCGATCGCTGGCGAGCACCACCTGCTTGCCGGCTTCGTGGAGGGTGTTAAAGGTATGGAAGAACTCCTCTTGGGTGTACTCCTTCCCCTCAATAAACTGAATGTCATCTACAAGCATCACATCCACTGCGCGGTAGTGCTCACGAAAGCTCTGCATACTGTCTTTGCGGATGGCGGCAATCAGGTCGTTGGTGAACTGCTCCGTCGATACATAAAAGATTTTGGCGTTGGGATCAATTTCGAGACGATAGTGACCAATGGCCTGCATCAGATGGGTTTTACCCAGCCCAACCCCGCCACAGAGAAACAGCGGGTTAAACTCGCGCCCCGGCGACTCTGCGACCGCTAAACAGGCCGCATGAGCCATGCGGTTATTGGGGCCAACCACATAGCGGGAAAAGACATACTTAGGATTCAGATCACTGCCCCGCTGCCGCGCCGGTGGACTTACAGCAGGCTCTGGCTCCGAACGATTGATGGGGTGAATACTGGTGTCGTGCTCTGCGCCTTGGGCGATCGCCAACTCAATGGTGATGGCTTCGCCAACAATTTCACGCGCCACATCGGCAATGGTTTTCAGGTAATACTTCTGCAACCAGTTACGGGCAAACGGATTGGGGGCACAGATGCTCAAGACCTGCCCATCGAAGGATTGTACCGTTGCCGTTTTAATCCACGTTTCAAACGTTGGCCGACTCAACAGCAGTTGTAGCCGCTCTAACATCTGGCACCAAAGTTCCTCGGCAGAACTAATCACAAAAACCTCATTAATGGCAATGTCAAGGAACGACAACCCACCACCGCACGGTGAGCCTAGCAATGGCTACCCGTGCCTCGCAAGAAGTGATACGATTGTAGATCGCTCTGACAGGTAGTGGGGCGCAAGATTCCAACTGCTGTTCAACAATCATACCTAGCCATGACTCAACGTACACTGGGCGGCACTGTCCGCAAACGCAAACGCACCTCTGGGTTCCGTGCTCGCATGCGCACCAAATCGGGTCAAAACGTCATTAAAGCACGGCGGCGCAAGGGACGGGCACGGCTAGCGGTCTAGTGCTGCCACCGCGACATCGTCTGCGCGATCGCCACGATTTTGAGCGCGTTTACCAGCAGAAAAACGCCCATCATGGCCAGCTTGTTATCCTGTGGCTGGCACCTCAGCCCTCACCCCAACCCTCGCGGATTGGCATTGTGGTCAGCAAGCGTGTGAGTAAGCGAGCGGTGGATCGCAATCGTCTGAAGCGTCAGTGGCGGCGCATTTGCCGAACCTTACTGCCCCAGATAGCCATGGGGTGGGATATGATTGTGGTAGTGCGTCAGGCTGCCCTCAACGTCAGTGACAGCAACTGTCGCGCTGAACTAACGCAGTTAATGGCAAACGCAGGGGTAATCGCAATGCCGGGGATTACAGAAGAGGTATTTTACGAAGGTGGCCCCCACTGGGGGGATTTAGCAATTAACCTGTTACTGGGGTTAACAGTGATTTGTTTACCCCTCACCGCTGGAGCCGTTGTCCGTGCCCTCTGGCTCCGGTATCGCATTACCAACCGGCGAATTACCGTCATTGGTGGCTGGATGGGGCGCGATCGCTCCGATGTTATCTACAGTGAAATCACAAAAGTAGTCACCGTGCCACGGGGTTGGGGTGCCTATGGAGACATGGTGGTCACCCTCAAAGACGGCAGCCGCCTTGAAATGCGTGCCATTCCACGTTTTCGGGAAATTTACGACTTCATTTCCACCAAGCTGAATCCCGCTGCCAAACAGGTGAGTGGCGCGATTGGTTCTTAGCCCCTAATATGGTTCTGTTAACTGTTCACCCATAGCTGCAGGATTCCATGGATTTTGGTATCGGTTTCCTTTCCAACAATGTCATGCTGCCAATCCTCGATTTTTTCTACGGGATTGTGCCTAGCTATGGCTTGGCCATTGTCGCGCTGACCTTAGTCATTCGCCTTGCGGTGTATCCCCTGAGTGCGGGGTCGATTCGCAACATGCGGCGCATGAAGGTTGTGCAGCCCATCATGCAAAAGCGGATGCAAGAAATCCAACAAAAGTATAAAGATAAGCCCGCAGAGCAGCAGCAGGCGATGGCAGAGGTCTATAAAGAGTTTGGCAATCCTTTGGCGGGGTGCTTTCCACTTCTGTTGCAGCTACCAATTCTGTTTGCTCTGTTTGCAACGTTGCGCGGCTCCCCCTTTGCAGATGTGAACTACCAAGTGAACCTGCAAATTGTGCCACCGGAGCAGATTACCCAAGTCCAACCCTTTGCCACTAAGCCCCAGAATATCTACGTCGATGAAGGGGTTCATTTTCCGGTGCAGGCTGTTGTGCCGGTGGGAAACAAAATAGGGGTCGGCCAAGAGGTTGATCTCCTATTTCAAACCAAGGATGGCAAACCGTTTACTGAGCTTGCGCAAGCCTATCCCAACAGCCACCTGCAACCGCGCTGGCAAATTATCCGAGGGCAGGAGCGGGCAACGGTGGATGCGCAGGGGCACCTGCACGCCCTGCAACCCGGCGATATTACGGTGCAGGGAACGATTCCCGGCATTGCCGCAGACAAAGGATTTTTGTTTATCTCTGCCCTTGGCCATGTAGGTGCTATCGATAGTGAACTGATTTCCACCCTGCCCGATGGCACTCGCCAAATTAATTGGGGGGCAATTCACTGGGATATCCTCATTATGATTCTGGGGTTTGGGGTCAGCCTCTATGTCAACCAACTCCTTTCGGGTCAAGGCAGTACGGGAAATCCGCAGCAACAAACGGTGAACCAGCTCACCCCAATTATTTTTTCAGGTATGTTCCTGTTTTTCCCACTGCCTGCGGGGGTGCTGCTGTATATGCTGATTGCCAATATCTTCCAAACGGTGCAAACCTTTATCCTGCAACAAGAACCCCTGCCGGAGAACATTCAAAAACTGGTTGAGGAGCAAGAGCGCAGCGAGGCAATGAAAAATCGCGGGTCTTTACCCTTTGAAGCAAAGGGAGCAAAAGGAGTCAAGCCCACCAAGGCTAAGCGTAATCCCTCGAGTTGAGAGCGCCAATGACGGATGATCCTATTGCGGCTGGTCGAGTGTGGCTAGAGAATGTGCTTGCCTTAGGGGGGTTCAAGACCACCGTGGCGGCGATTCCGTCGCCATTGGCAGAGGTGGCGACGGGGTATTGGCTGGAAATTCAAGATCACAGTCTGAGTCGCGAACAGGTGAACGCACTCCTTGCCAATAACGCCCAAGCCCTTGATGCACTGCAGTATCTCCTCAATGCAACCTCCAACCTAGGGCAGCCACGGGAGGCACAAACGGCCTTTACGCTGGAGCTAGCTGGGTATCGCAAGGCTCGCTATGCGCAACTTCAGGAGATTGCGCAGCAGGTGGCACGGCAAGTGCTCGAAACAGGTCAAACAGTTGAAATCCAGTCTTTGACTGCGGCGGAGCGGCGGGTGGTACATACGCTAGTGAAGACCCTGAGCGATCGCCTCGAAACCTTTAGCCATGGCGAAGAGCCGGATCGCCGTCTGGTGGTTCAGCTAAAGCAGCAGGAGCCCCGCGCTCTCCCGTTGGCGTAGGAAACTGCTTTGCTTGAAGTGTTGTCGGTGAACCAGTCATTCTAAGCTGTGAGGCTAGAAGAATCCCCTGCCTTTAAGCGTGGGGAGCATATCAAGTGCGAGTTGCTAGGATGGGAGCAACGGACACAGGGGCTAACAACTATGCCTGCTCAAGTAGACGAGAAGTCGATTGTGCCAACCGTTATCGTTGGGGTTGGCGGCACTGGCATTGAAGTACTATCGCGGGTGCGGCGCTTAGTGGAGGAGACCTACGGCAGTCTCAAGCAGTTTCCGGTCATTAGTTTTTTGGCGATTGATACTGATCGCGACTATAAAGTCAGTAATCCGCTGGCGGCTGGTTCACCCCTGAAAGATAACGAGAAACACTGGGCAAGCGTCAGTGGTAAAAACGTCCAGCAAATTATTCAAAACCTCGAGAATTATCCGTGGATTGGCTCATGGTTTCCCAAGGAGCTAGAGCGCAACATTACTGCCCTTGAAGCGGGAGCCGGTCAAATTCGTGCCTGTGGTCGTTTTGCCTTCTTTTGCAACTACCATGCCATTCAGCAAAAGTTTCAGGCCGCCAGCGATCGCGTCAAAGGGCACGAAAACCTGATGCAACAGCGTTATGGCCTCAAGGTCAACAACAGCAGCTTAAATGTGTTTATTACCGGGTCGCTCTCCGGCGGCACCGGCAGTGGCATGCTCATTGATCTGGGCTACTGTACCCGCCACTGGCTCAAAGGTCAGGCTAGCCCCCTTGTGACTGGAATTGTGCCAATGCCCAATGCATTTGCTGGCATTAGCGTGGGCGATCGCGTCTTGGCAAACGGCTATGCAGCACTTATGGAATTGAGCTATTTTGCCGACTACCGAACCGAGTACGTCGCTCAGTTTAGTAGCAGTCTTGGGGATGAAGTCCGCTATACCTCGCCCCCCTTTGACTTTACCTATCTGGTGGGCACCAAAAACGGCGAGAGCGAATTTAAGCTGGACGAGATTCGCGAAATGATTGCCCAAAACATCTTTTTGGATCTCACCTCCGACTTTGCCCCCCACAAACGCTCCATTCGCGACAATATCAAAGCCGCTTGGGCCGCCCAAGATGCTGGGGGACGGGGCTACCCCAAAAGTTTTATGGCCTTTGGCCTCTCCAGCATCGAGATTCCCATCGCCCAAATTCGCGCCTCGCTAACCTATCGTCTGTGCCAAGATTTTATGAGCTGGTGGCTGAATGAGTCTGTGCAGTTACCACCGCAGTTACTCGAACTCACCCAAACACTGCTCAAACCCATGAATCTGCTGGATATGGATTTGGTCTTAGCGTTGGCGGCGGCCGGCGATCGCCCCTATATGCAGGAAATCTCCCGCTGGGTGAACGATCTGCGCAATCAAATTAGCCGCGACAATCGCCTTGAATGTACCCAACAGGGGGTAGGCGGCATGATGGGGAGCGAAAAAGGCAAGATTTTACAGTTTGTGCCGTGGCTCACCGAAGAAGTGGAGAACTATCGAGCAGCCCACCTGCGGGATTTAGGGCCTGACGAGCGGCTGCACGGAGACTTTTTGCAGCGTATGTACGATAACCGCAATAAACTCATTCAGCAGGTGCGCCACAGCCTTGAGGAGGAGTTCTACCGCATTGTTGAGGATCGCAACCGGGGTCTCAAGTTTGCAACCGCAGTGCTGACACAAATCCGGCAAATTTTTACCAATCAAGCCGAAAAGTATCGTCGTGAACTTGAACAAACGTGGCAGCCCAACGAAATCAACCGCCAACGCCAGTACGAAAACGCTCTTCAGGATATAAGCCACTACGCCAACCTCTTTGGTCTCTCGAAACAGGCAAAAATGGAGGAATTTTGCCAGCAGGCACTCGAAGGGATTGAAGGAGCCTTGAGTGCTACCATTCAGCGCAAAGCGCGCACCCTTGCCCTTGAGGTCATGGCCAAACTGGAGGAATGGCTGCAACGCATGGACGCGCAACTTGCGACGCTCACTCAACGCTTGATGAGCACCCGCGATGTCTTCAAAACCCTTGCCGATAGTCAAGCCGATAGTGCTGATGCCCTGCGCATTAATGGCATTAAGCTCTACGATCGCCAAGACCTTAACGGCCTCTATCAGGATCTGATGGAGCGCTTTGCAGGTGCTAACACCGGCGTGCAATCGTCGTTTACCCTTGGCCTGAACCATGTGTGTACCACGGCGGCGGCAACGATTTTGCAGGAGGCCAGTCCCCTGTGGAAAGATACCCGTGCGGCCAACGAAGTGATGCGCCTGCTGGATCTGGCGCAACTTGCGGAGGTGCAACAGAGCGATCTGCGCGAGATTATCCATGAAACCCTGCGGCGCACCCTCCAGAATGCCCCAGCAGAGAGCCGTCTTGTCCGTGAGCTTACCGCGGGCGATCGCCTCTTTCAGTTCTACCGCAATGATGAAGGCGAGATTCTCAGTGCCCTGCGTTTGGCGTACCAAAAATCAAAGCCGCTGCTGATCCTGTCCCAAGCGGTGATGAGTGGCCGGGATGCGGGGTTTACCCCTTCGGTGAACACCAACATTGCTATTGTTGGCGGTGAAAATACCACAGATGTAGCCGCCCAAAAACTCATCCCCCTCCTGAAAAACTTGGTCAAGCCCAGTGGTCAAAGTATTACCAGTGATGACATTAAGCCCTTGGGCGATCGCGAACGTCACCGCATCGTCTTTGTCCAAGAAATGGGTGGCTTTTCTCTGCGCTGTATTGAAGGAATGTCAGAACTGCGGCAGTCCTACCAAGATTGGCGCGGACAAATGATTAGCGCCAAGCGGGCACGCCTACGGGGTGAAAACCGCGATTTACCCATTCCCGTCCACCTCCAAAAAGACCCGCCCTTTTGGGATGTATTTCCCGAAAACCCACAAATTCTCAAACTCGTCATCATTGCCCGGGCGTTGGCAGTGCTCAAACCCGCAGAGAACCGTGCCACCCGCGAAGCCACCATCCGCTACAGCCGCCATACTGCCGTTGGCCTAGAGGATGTGGATATTGCCGCCAACTGGGAAGAAGTCACCCAAGTGCTGGAAGTGCAAGCCTGTCGCCCAGACCTCGAAGAAATTCAACGCCAAGTGACCGTCATCCTCAATGCCGCCGAAACCCCTGCTCAAAAGCAGGGACTGTACGAGCACCTCATGGCCTATCTAAAACAGCGCGAGCAGGATCTACAAAAAGTGGGCGGGCGCGATAGCCTCGAGTATAAGCGAGAAGCGGCAACCCTACAGGAGATCATTCAGAGCCACCGCCTCGGAACCCTTTCTGTGAGCACCCCAGTAACTGTTACAGCCGAACCAGAACCAGCCCCGCCCGCTGCAAACACTAGTGCCACAGGCTTAGATCAGCTTCAGCAGTTAATGGCGATGTACGAGAAGGGGCTGCTCTCGGAGGCAGAGTTTCAGGCCGCTAAACGTAAACTTTTAGGACTATAGCGCGACGCGGCTTGCTAGCCTAGTGTTGCTGAGTGCGGCTATGAGTTGCCCTCATCCCCAACCCTTCTCCCTAGGGAGAAGGGAGCTAAGAGTCTTGTTCCCTCTCCCCAAGGAGAGGGCTAGGGTGGGGGCGGCAAAAGACTCAAACCCGAACATCATACTTAATACTCAGCAACACCCCAACGCTCATCCTTCAGATAGAGCGCGGGCTTCCTGTCTAGAACAGCTAAAATGCATAGGATTGAGGTAACCATAGGTTATTGACACCAACCCATGGTATAGGGTGTGAGGACAGAAACAGAATGCTAAGTCAAGAGCGGCTCACCAGTTCCCACGAGTGTGAGCGGGCATGGATTGAGATCGACGTGGCCGCATTAGCGGCCAACACCCAGCAATTGCGGCAATGGTTAGACCCCAACACCGGTCTTCTAGCGGTGGTCAAGGCAGATGCCTACGGTCACGGTGCCGTCATTGTGGCACAAACGGTGTTAGCCAACGGTGCAACAGAGTTAGGGGTGGCCACCATCCCCGAAGGAATCGCACTGCGGCAAGCAGGCATTAGCGCCCCCATTTTAGTGCTGGGATCGGTGAACCTGCCGGTACAGGTGCAAATGATGGCGCAGTGGCAGTTGCAGCCCACCCTTTCTACCCCTAAGCAAGCCTTAATTTTCTCAGACTATGCGGATCATTTGCAGGAACCGCTGGATGTGCAATTGATGATTGATACCGGCATGGGACGGCTGGGCTGTTCATGGCAAGATGCCGTGGGATTTGTCCAATTTGTGCAACGGCTGCCCCACCTGCGGATTCAGGGGCTGTACTCCCACTTTGCCAGTGCCGATGATCCCGACCCCACCCTAATGCTGCAACAGCAAGCAGCCTTTGAGCAGGTGCTCAGGGAACTAAAAACCCTAGGCTTAGGGAACGTGCGCTGCCACATAGCCAACTCGGCAGCCACCTTAGGGAACCCCGCTAGCCATTACGATCTTGTGCGGGTGGGGTTAAGCCTATACGGGGTCTATCCCGCAGCGCATCTACGCCAAACCGTATCGTTGCGGCCCGTGATGCAGGTTCGTGCCCGCATCACCCTCATTAAAGAGATTCCTGCTGGGGCAGGCATCAGCTACGGGCATCAGTTCATTGCCCCCAAGCCTATGAAAATTGCCGTTGTTGGCATTGGCTATGCCGACGGTGTGCCTCGGTTGCTCTCCAACCGACTGGAGGTACTCGTACAAGGTAGGCGAGTTCGCCAAGTGGGTGCCATCACGATGGATCAGCTGATGATCGATGTCAGCGATCTTGAGGGGTTGCAGGAAGGAGACATTGTCACCCTCTTGGGGGACGATGGGAACGATTGCCTGACGGTAGATACATGGGCGCAAACCCTTGGCACCATCCCGTGGGAAATTCTCTGCGGCTTTAAGAATCGCTTGCCCCGCATTCCCGTGGACTAGGGAGTAGGAGTAGCTGAGGGAGTAGGAGTAGCTGAGCCAGAGCGCACAGCAGCGAGGGTTTCTGTTTGGTAAATGGTGTTTGTTGGCATGACGAGACCGGCAATGCACAGCTTGACGTTGCGCTGGTGCTGCACAAACACCCGGAAGCCCCCCTTACTCGTGCCACTATCAACGGCTTCCGTGAGGTTGCTGCTGCAATTGGGGCTGGTGTCGGCAATGCCATCAATGAGGGCTTGGGGGTTCCCTTGGGCAACATTCCCTGACCCCTTTTGGCGGTAGAGGATCATCGGGCCGCGCCAATTGATGCCAGAAGTTTTAGCACGGGTGTAGTAGGCCACTTGGGGTGTACTGGCAAGGGTGCCATCCTCTTGCTCTTCGAGGTTATCCGCTGGCTTCTCAATAAACATGACCAAGTTGTAGCCGCTAGGCGTTGTCCAATCCGATGGCGCAGTGGTGGAGACCTTAATAGCAGAGCGGATGTCGTCAGAAATAAAGTCGAGGGCGCGACTGAGGTTCATGCGGGTGGTGGCCTGCTCCTCAACTCGCTGGTTATTTTGCAGCAGTGCCACCATCCCCCAGCCGGCCATAGTGACCGCAATCCCACCGATCAGTGCCGCCACTAACAGTTCGGTGAGCGTAAAGCCAGTGCGAGTGTGGTGCCACCCCTTGATCATCAATTTCATGTGCGTTCTCTGTGCTCCTATGGCTAGTTACGAGGTCCGACAGTTGCTAGATGTATATCCTGTGGTATCGGTAGGCGCATAAATCCCTGTGCGCATGATCCCCAAGCCCGGGGCAATGACCAAACAACGTTGCAGCGTAGGATTGCGATTGAGGGCAATGACCGTGGTTCCACTGGTGCTGGCGCGCCCTTGGAAGCCAAAGCGGACGGTGGCCATCCCTGAACCACGGCGCAAGGTAGTATGCTCAAGCTGCCGTGCGCCCATGGGCAAACAATGGGCAGGGTTACCGCTAATGGTGGGCTGAGACCCTGTGGGAATGGTGACATGGCAGGTTTGGTTACGGCGCATGGCTTCCCGTTGGGCTTCGCGGAGGGCACCTGCCAGTTTTTCTAAGTCTTGGTTAACGCGCTGGGTATCGAGCCAGTACTGAAAGCTGGGCAGCGCCACGGCAATCAAAATTGCAACAACCGCAAAGACCGCTAGCATTTCCACTAGGGTCAGGCCTCGATTTAGCGGACGGCCAGCAAACAGCAGCATTGCACTCCCCTCTTGCAGCCCTATTCTTGAGAATCACCGTTCACGACAGTTCTCAGGGTTGGTGCCGCTGGTATCGGACTCGGCATAGACACCCGTTCGCATTAGCCCCAATCCGGGCGAAATTTGCAGGCAGCGTTGGAGGCTGGGGACTTGGTTCAAGGAAATGACCGCCACGCCATCGGCACCGGAGCGCCCCTGAAACCCAAAGCGCACCGTACCCATCGTGTTGCTGCGTCGCAGGGTCACATTTTCGAGCTGCCGTGGTCCTGTTGGTAAGCATGCTGCGGGGTCACCGGTAATCGTGGGGTTGTTGCCTTCCGGAATGACCACTTCGCAGGCTTGGTTGCGGCGCATGGCTTCCCGTTGGGCTTCGCGGAGGGCACCTTCTAGTTTTTCTAGCTCTTGGTTGACCTGCTGGGTTTGCAGCCAGTACTGAAAACTGGGGGCTGCTACGGTCGCTAAAACGGCAGCCACCGCCATCACAATTAAAATTTCAATCAGGGTAAGCCCCTGCGGGACTCTACGGACAACGGAAAAAGGCATTGGGCACCACCTCGGTTGTGACTTGCGCCACGATATTGTTATTGCTGTCTCGCACAACATAGGCCAGTTCTAGGGTTTGAAACGGGGCAGATGCAAGACGAGTGGCAGTTCGGGACATGCTAAAGGTGTCATTAATAAACGTGCGCGTTCCGGTGGAGGTATTACCACTGCCGCTGCCAAGAGGAGGCAGTAAGCTCTGGAGATAGGCGGCGAAGCCACCTTCGCTCTTTCCTGCGCGGCAGCGGGCATAGACGCGGGTTCCTGCACTCCGATAGGAGGTAATGGTGTTTGCCAGTGTAATTGTTTTCTCAGAAATAGCGGTAATGCGGTTGGTGCCTGCATCAGAGCCAATTAAAATCTCATCCCCCACCCGAAAGCCATCGGTCACCGAGCTCGAGCTCAAGGAGCAGGCTCCGCGAGTCGGATACTCACGATACTCAGGGGGCATGGCTTGATCGTAGTCGCTCTCGTGGGGCTCGATAAAGGCAAGGGTGATGGTGTTGGTATTTTGGGCTGGAGCGGCAAGCTTGCGCTGGGCAAAGCGAGTCTGGCAGAGGTCGTAGGCAACAATTTTAATGTTTTCGAGGTCGTCTTGAATCCAGTTGCTGGCTTCGGCAAAGCGGCGGGCGTTGGACTGGAACAGGGCGGCCACCACCACTGCCTGCATTGCCGCCACGGTAAAGAGGCTAATGACAAGAATTGAGGCGACGACTTCGGCCAATGTAAACCCTTTGCTCAGGAGGGTTCGCTGCCAAGGAGAGGGGCGAGTCATCAACATACATCTCCAACTTAGTACTGCGCAAGGCGGTTCCAGTTACTGGCTTCGGTGGTACGTGCCACCACAATCGAGGAGTTTTGATAGGCTTCACCAAGGTCTTCGGGCAGGCTATCGGGCACGTAAATTTCGGCATTATTGGAGCTGGAGCCGTTCCACTCTTTAGCCCACACCGCACCGACAATATCGGGGCTGCTGCTGCCACCGTTGATGCCCACCTTTGCATCGGGAGCATAGACAAACAGGCTGCCCGCTGTGGAGCCACCACTGAGGGTAAACTGCTGATCGGTTACCGCATTGTTAGGATCCGGTGGGTTGCCGTAGATGCGCAGGCGATCGGGGGTGCCTATGCCGGGAGGTAACTCCATCTTGGCACCCTTGCTGCAGGTGTCGCTATCGGGGGGGCTACAGATATTGCGAATACCGGCTTGACCCTTGAGGGAGATGTTCCCACTGACAAATAGGCGCACTGGCCAGCGGCTGGTGTTAATGGTGAGGTTGTTGTTGCCCTTGAGGTCGATGTTGTTAACCCTGTAGGCGTAGTAAATCCTATCGGGATCTTCCGCAGGCAAGCTGGTATCGACGTAGGGGCGATCGTTGGGGCGCGGCAGGGTCATCTCACCAATATCCCCTAGGTTGTAAGCACCTTCATTGACAGGTGGGTTGCCTGACGGATTCACCGTAGGCGGTGGCGTAGGAAAGGGCGGCAACTCAATTTTATTGACGGCGATGGTGCCGTGGATGATTGAGTTATTAAGGGCACCCACAGCTTGCCTTAAGCCAGCGTTAGTGGGCTGGCCGTTGACGCATTGATCGGCCGGCACTTTACAGTTGTTGGCGTTGGTACAAATGACGTTACCGTTGACGGCGCCAAAGACATCGTTATTCCCTAGGTTAATCCTTTGGGCAAGCAACCCCGGAAAGTTAGCGGGCACATTGCGATCGGTAATCTTCATTTTTTGGAGGACGTAGGCATTGGCGGGGGAGTTGTTGGCCAAGCGGCCTTCAATCAGCAAGTGGCCAGTTTCTGTAGGTTGGTCGTAGAGGTAGGCCAAAATGCGGTAGTTGCCTTGAACGGGGTTGCCAATTTGACCGTTCAGGAGAATGTCTGTGACGTTATTGAGGGTGAAGCAGGGAGGCACGGCATCCCCAAGGCTGGCGGCATTCCATTCGTCGACGGGGGTTGCGTCAATGCCATCGGTGTTGCGTTGCCTGGGATCGGTGTTGGGTTGCCCCACGTTGGGTTGCCCCACTTTGCTGGGATCGACAGCACGGTCAATGAGATAGCGTCGACCGGTGTTGGGGTTGACGGGGTTGTAGGTACGTCGTAAAAGAATTTGATAATTGCCATTGAGAAGGCCAAGGGTGCGTGCCATTCCACCTTCGGCAACAGCAAAGGCCTGTTGGGTTTGCTTTTGTAAACTAGCGGTGCTGACATCGAGTTGCGATCGCGAAATGAGGGTGAGGGCAACCACCATCATAATTAGCCCCATCCCCAGCACTAAGGGTAGGGTAAAGCCGCGCTGGCGGTAGCGTCGCCGATGCCCTGTGGGGGGATGCATCAACCGCCGTGAGAGTGTGCGAAGGAGTTTTTTAATGGTCATTATCGTTACCCTCTTACGCCAACGCTACTGTTCAGTCGTATCCATACCAGCTGTGAGTTGAATCCTGTGATGTGCCTTGAACACAAGTTAACGACCTAACACGATGCTTTTATAATGCCCCACAGGCAGGGTGAACTTAACCAAGCCGATTAAAAAAGCTAGCAGTACGAGAAAGCTAACGGTACGAGTGTGATTTAGCACAGGTTCTCTGAGCTTTACCAAAAGGCTACACTAATTATAACAAAGCCGTTTGCCTACCCCAAAGTTTGCATAACATTGCTTTAGAACTGTTAACTATTCGTCAGGAAGCGTAAGGGGGCAATTGTGCGGGGACTGTGGCAGTTGCGGCTAGATACGTGGTTTCAACTTGAGCGCGCCAAAACAACCCTCTCGACGGAGTTGCTGGCGGGGCTGACAACGTTTTTGACGATGGCCTACATTCTGCCGGTGAATGCCCAAATTCTCTCGAGTGCAATTTTTTTGCAGCAACCCCAAGACTTACGGGGGGAGTTGATTATTGCCACGGCCGTGTCAGCGGCAGTGGGCAGCATTCTAATGGGGCTGTGGGCAAACTATCCAGTGGCGCTGGCGCCGGGAATGGGGATCAATGCCTTTTTTGCCTTTGCGGTGGTGCAACAATTGCAGATTCCTTGGCCGCTGGCGTTGAGTTCGGTTTTGCTTGAGGGGGTAATCTTTATTGTGCTCACCTTGAGTGGGGTGCGATCGCTAGTGGTGAATATGATTCCGGTGTCGCTGAAGGTGGCGATCGCGGSGGGGGTGGGGCTGTTTATTGCCTATATTGGCTTGGCTAATGCCGAAATTATTGTGCCGAATGCGGTCACTAAGACCACCCTGACCCAATTTCATACTTGGCCGCCAATTTTGGGGGCAGTAGGCACGTTGGTGACAGCGATGCTCTGTGCTAGGGAGGTCAAGGGAGCGATTTTTTGGGGGGTWTTGGGAACCGCCGTTGTTGGCTGGATGGTAGGCGCAGCGCCATGGCCGACAGGGCTGGTGGACTGGCCGCGCTGGCCATCTCATTTGTTTGGTCAGGCCGTGGTGGGGTTGGGGTCACTACGTCCCCATCAGGTGAGTTCGTTTTTGTTGGTGACCTTGGTGCTGTTGTTCACCGATTTGTTCGATACGGTGGGCACCTTATCTGCGGTGAGTGTGCAGGCGGGGTTTCTGACTCGTCAAGGGCATCTGCCGCGATCGCTGGGCGCGTTTATGGCGGATGCGGTGGCCACGGTGGTGGGGGCGCTCTTTGGCACCTCCACGGTAACCACCTACATTGAGTCGGCAGCGGGGATTGCCATTGGCGGGCGGACGGGCTTAACGGCCATTGTGGTTGGTGGGTTATTTGTGCTGTCTTTGCTGTTTTTGCCGATCGCCACCGCTATTCCAGCCTTTGCTACTACGCCAGCCTTAGTGTTGGTGGGGGTGTTTATGGTGCGATCGATCAGCGCGATTCCATGGCAAGACTTAACCGAGGCCATTCCAGCCTTTTTGGTAATGCTTGTGATGCCCCTGAGTTATTCCATTAGCGAAGGGTTAGCGGTGGGCTTTATTAGCTACCCTCTCGTGAAGTGGGCCAGCGGCAAAACCAACGAGGTGCACCCAGCCCTCTGGGTGTTGGCTGTTGTTTTTGTGGGGCACTATTTTTGGCGGTGATGCTCTTGCGTTACGCCGCTGATTTGACACTCCCACCACCTAAAGGTGGGGGATTCTTACGCAGTCCATAAACGAACTCATAAAGGCGTTGTCAAGACGCCCCTACACAGTTCCTAGAGGCAAAGCCCCAAGGTTCTGCTTACTTGTAACAACTGTCGCCGATTGGGTTTTTCACCAAGGATGGCGACCAAGTATAGTTTAA
>NZ_JAKLTV010000009.1:0-60264 GCF_022698185.1 Synechococcus sp. PCC 6717
GAATCATGGCTTGGACAATAGGACTATCGTCCACGCTTAAAACAATGGGCAAGCCCACGGGACTATCATCATTGGCCACAARAYCAATTAAGCCATCCTTGGCCGTCAGCATGATCACTGGAATCTCCTTAAATTTTTCAATTTTGCGGATGGTGCGGCAAAACTCAAAGCCATCAATTTCCGGCATTGTTACATCTAAAAGAATTAAAGAGACGTTCCGGTTATTTAACAGCGACAGAGCATCAATGGCACTGGTGGCGCTAATCACTTCGTAGCGATCGCCCAAGGCACGACGAATCATGGCTTGGACAATAGGACTATCGTCCACGCTTAAAACAATGGGCAAGCCCACGGGACTATCATCATTGGCCACAAAACCAATCAAGCCATCATTGACCCAACGCAGATAAAGGGAGGCCAAGGCAAGGGAATCTTTATACAGCGCCTCGGCAATATCGGCAATGGTGTTTTCACCATTCACCCATGTTTGTAAGTGTTGAGCCGTTGCCTCATGGTGAATAGTTGCCAATGCCCCCTCATGGAGACGCGGAATTGCTTCAAAAGAAGGAATTGCTGGATACAACTGCTGCCATAGGCTTTTACGACTGTCAATGCGCTCCAACAGAGTACTGGCGTCAATGCCATGGGGAAGGTCGCCGTAGCTGAGATCCCACTCAGGGTTAGGCTGAGATTCAATCGTACAGGTATGGGGAGCAAGGCGCTCTAAGATAACGACTAATCGCTCTGTAATCGCTTTTTCAATATCCTCCCAACTCAAGGCTCGCGTGTTGACAACGGCTTCAAGGATGGCGCGATAGGAGTAATTAGCAGTACGACTTTGGGCATACTGCATCAGGGTATCCATAAACCCCACCTTAAGCATCCTGCCGAGCAGCCGCAATAACTCTTCTGGTGTCGGCAGATTTTTGGCGGCCATGGTTAGGTTGCCGTGGTAAACGCTAAGGTCATAGGCTAAGTGTCGCCCAGTGTCTGGGATATGAGCAGCCACCCGCACAATACCCGTGAACTGTTGAGTCCTCAGCATCTGCAGCATCTGTGGGAGCGGCATAACCGCCTCTAGGGTAGAGGCTGATGGATAGCGAGTATTCTCAAAGGCCTGCATGATCATTCCCCCTTCTAAGGTCTGAGCAATCAAAGGACTAAACAGTCACCTTGGTGTTGGAATTAAGCTTGTTGACTACGCACCTTAAGTGTTATAGTTCTAGCTTGCGCTTAACGCTGCTCCATTGCTTACGCTTATCCTATAGCAGTGCCATTCAATGCAATGTATTAATAAATACAATCAATGGGGTGTAATCACTAAACAATAATTAAGCAATTATGAAAGACATAAATTAAAATGCACAGCGGTGCTATTCTACCACGCATTTACTATTCTGCAAGTCATGCAAGGAATGTAGTCGTAATTTGTTTAAGGTACTGTTGGAGCATGGCCACAGTAATACCTTGATCAGAAGAAATTTTTTCATCTGGCGGGCAGTTCTGCAAGAGGATTTGAGCGGTTGTTAGGGATGGCGATCAAGTAAAGCTCCTTGTGGCTGAATTTGCAAGAGGAGGTCGCCTGAGGAAGTCAAGTTGCTGTCGCAGGTGCTTTATGCCAGTCCCTACTTTCAGAAGAATTGTCAATAGAAAGAAATAGGTTTACAGCGAGTTTTGTAATGTCTCAGCGGCTTCGACTAACTGCTGGGTAGCAGTCTTAATTTGGGAGAGGCTGGTCGAAGTTTCCTGAGCGCCTAAATTAATGGCATTCATGGCAGAAATAGCCTGCTGTACCCCCACTGCCTGCTGCTTGGAACTGAGGGCAATCTGCTGGCTGTTGAGGTGGACAGCATCAATGGCGTTGGCGATCGTGGCAAAGGTCTCGGACGTGCTATGGGCTAGCTTGGCACACTCGTTGGTGGCTTTCATCCCTTCATCGGTCACCATCACGGTACCATTCATCGCCGCTTGCACTTCGCGAATGAGGGTGGTAATTTTCTCTGCCGATTTCTTGCTTTGATCAGCCAGTTTACGCACTTCCTGTGCCACCACGGAAAACCCTTTGCCATGCTCCCCCGCCCGGGCTGCCTCCACGGCAGCATTGAGGGCAAGGATATTGGTTTGGTTGGCAATATCGGCAACAAGTTCGGAAATGGCAGTCACCTGAGTGGTTTGCTCACTTAATTGCATAATTTTTTCGGCGATCGCCATGACATTGCCTTTGAGGGTGTCAATGCCTTCAACGGTGTGGTGTACCGTATCTTTACCATAGGTGGCTAGCTCCATGGCTTGCTTAGCACCAGCGGCGGAAGCTTCGGCCTGCTCTGCGGACTGACGGGAGGAGGCGCCTAATTCTTCCATGGTGGTGGTTGTTTGGTTCACGGAAGCCGCTTGTTGGGCAATCACTTTTTCTTGCTCTGCAAGGGCAGCAGCCGTTTCATTGGAGGAGGTGACCACTTGAGTGGAAATCTGCAACAGCGAGGCAATAACACGCTGAATAACTATAGCAACAAAAACTATTAATATTATTTCTAGACAAAAAATGATGGCTTGAATAATTCGACCATTGCGCTCAACTGCTGCGACAGACGCTTCTGCTTCCTTAACCGCCTCATCGACCAGCCTAAAAAATCCTTCACTGTTTTCAGCAAGCTGTGTCACATCAATAAACGGTCCCTGTATTTGCTCTTTAAGCTCTGGCCATGCAGACTGTACCTTTAGCATCAGGGCACGTAACTTAGGATCTCGTGCTGCTGGAATACCCATTCTAGGGTCGCCATTGATTAGGGCATTGATCCGCTCATCATTGGTACTGGCTTCCTTGTTAATCATGTCAATATTGCTTGCGGTAAGGCGTAGGTTGAGAACGCGCTGACCTGACTCTCGTACTCTATGGGTTTCATTGGAAATCAGGTAAGCTTGACGACTTTGCTGCGACATGTAGAACTCTAAACCTAAACCAATCAACGCTGTAGAGGCAATGAAACCAATCAGGGCGTAAAGTTGATAGCGAATACGCATGAATCTTCCTCGCAATTATGATGGTATGGAACTCTGACAAATGATAAATTAATGTTGCCTAAGCGGCTGCTAAGGATGGCATCATTTTACTGAGTACCTGATTCAGGTTTAATAATTTAATTACATGACTTCCTTGAATAATTGAGCCAACGTGGATCAATAATGTCAACAGGCGCTTCCGGTATCGTCGCCAATTCCGGCAAATTGATCAGTTCTTCCACCACTGGTAAAGGCAGGACACAGCTCAGCCCCTGCGATCGCAACTTTAGGTAGTCCATAGCAGCCAGTACTAGATAAATTTCTCAATCGTACTTAACAGGACGTCGCGATCCACGGGTTTGGTAAGGTAGTAATTTGTGCCTGCCATATGTCCTTTGGCACGATCAATTAAGCCATCCTTGGCCGTCAGCATGATCACTGGAATCTCCTTAAATTTTTCAATTTTGCGGATGGTGCGGCAAAACTCAAAGCCATCAATTTCCGGCATTGTTACATCTAAAAGAATTAAAGAGACGTTCCGGTTATTTAACAGTGACAGAGCATCGATGGCACTGGTGGCGCTAATCACTTCGTAGCGATCGCCCAAGGCACGACGAATCATCGCTTGGACAATAGGACTATCGTCCACAGTTAAGACCACCGGTAACGCTACGGAACTGTTATCCCCACCTACAAAGTGAAGCAAACCATCATTCACCCACTTTAAGTACAGCGACCCGAGAGCTAATGAGTCTTTGCAAAGGCTCTCGGCAATATCGCCAATGCTATTTTCACCATTGACCCATTGTCGCAAATGCTGAACTGTGGGTTGGTGGTGAATTCCAGCAAGGGCACCCTCATGTAATCGCGGCACTGCCTCAACGGAGGGAATTGCTGGATAAAGTTTTTGCCAAAGTGGTTTACGGCTTTCGATGCGCCGCATGAGGAGGGCGGCAGCAATGCCGTGGCCGTCCTCCCCATAACAGAGATCGCAAACTAGGTTAGGCTGGGGCTCAAAGGTACAGGTGTAAGGCACCAAGCGTTCTAAAATTATCGTTAACCGCTCTGTCATCGCATTTTCTATATCGTCCCAATTGAGAGCACGGGTATTGACAACAGCCTCAAGAACAGAGCGGTAAGACGCATCAGCACTATGGTGATTGGCGTACTGCATTAGGGTATCTATAAACCCAATCTTGAGTAGTTGACCGATGAGCTGCAAGAGACCGATAGGGGTGGGCATTTGCCGAGCTGCAATCGTCAAGTGACCCCGATAAAAGCTGACATCGTAAGCTAGGTGACGCTGAGGGGCAGGAATTTTAGCCGCAATCCGTAAAACACCTGTAAATTGCTGTACTTCAAGCATTTCCAGCATTTGTGGCAGGGGSATTACTGCCTCCAATGTGTCTCTCATTTGCGGCAGGGGCATTGCTGCCTCCAATGTATCTCTGGGCAAGTCACTGGCATTGCCAAACGCCTGCATAACATCCCCCCGATGAGTGCCAAACACAACATTTATTCCTTTTACTAAAGCTACACCACTAGAACAAACTCACTATGTATCCACAACTACATCGAATCATTAAAAACTCTTAAATAAAGACACTGATTATTAAGTAAAGACACTAAAATTTGTCTATAAAATCCGTGGAAATATCTTAAATTGCTATAAGATACGGTTCTTCCGGAACGGTGGTGAAAATTTTAATGAGATACTTTTAATCAGGGATGGCATCCATGGATATTCATCTTGATATATTGCCTCAATTGCCGAATACGATGGTTGAACGTTGCCCTCAGCAAGACGATAAGGTTTACTTAAATTTGCGGCGTCTTAACGAGGCAGCATGCTGTCCGCACTGTCAGACGTCACCAGTGTTGGGAACCATTTAGATGGAATTAGCAACTACTTTAGAAATCGCACCACCAGTGGAGCAATGGAGGGAATCAATAATCGTATTAAGTTGATTAAACGAGAAGGGTATGGCTTTGTAAGCTTCAAAAATTTTCGGGACAGGTTGTTAGATTAATTCTCTAATTAGTAAAAATTATCACCACACGGTGGAACGTTTTAGAGATGTGGCTGCTAATGTGCTGCTCAGGAATCGGTGCATCTTGCTGGAGTGCAAGGGAGAGGAAGACCACATTTACTTGCTGATAGACCTGCACCCCGATAACAATCTTCTGGCCTTGCTAGGTGCTACAAAATCAGCAACTAGCCGAATCCCAAGAAAAGAGTTTGAGTCTGAGCTTAGACCGTATTTCAAGGGTGTTGCTGAGTGTGGCTATGAATTGCCCTCATCCCCAACCCTTCTCCCTAGGGAGAAGGGAGCTAAGAGTCTCGTTCCCTCTCCCAAAGGAGAGGGCTAGGGTGAGGGCGGCAAGCGAAGGAAGGTGGGGATAGCCGCGCTTTTCTTCTAGGCATCCAACACAAAGTTGACCAATTTGCCAGGGACAACAATCACTTTCTTAATCACCTGGCCACTGAGATAGCGTTGGCCAATGTCGGAGTGTTTTGCTGCCGCTTCTAGCTCTGCTTGGCTGGCACCAGCGGGAACCTGGATGGTGCCACGGGTTTTACCCATAATTTGAATGACAATCGTGAGTTCATCGGCAACAAGAGCTGTTTCATCGAGCGTTGGCCATGGTTGACGATGGATGGAACTGTTGCCCCCAAGCTGCTGCCAGAGGTCTTCGCTGATGTGGGGCGCAAAGGGAGCAAGGAGGGTGAGCAGGGTGCGAACGCCTTCGCTGTACACCCCAGAAGTGTAGCAGTCAGCATTACTCAGGGCATTGCTAAGTTTCATGAGTTCGGCAACGGCGGTATTGAGTTGGTAGTCCCCTGTAAGATCGTCAGTTACCTCTTTGATTGCGGTGTGAGTGGCGCGTCGCAGTTCTTTTTCAGTTTTACTCAGGGTCGACGGCAACGGTTGTCCAAGCTGGCCGCCTTGGGTTTTGAAGGTGTGTACCAGCCGCCAAACGCGATTGAGAAAGCGGAACTGGCCTTCAACATCGGCATCATCCCACTCAAGGTCTTTTTCGGGRGGGGYTTTRAAGAGAAWAAACATGCGAGCCGTATCCGCGCCGTACTGCTCAATCACATCGCTGGGGGCAACACCGTTGTACTTGGATTTGGACATTTTTTCATAGACGATGTCTAGGGGGTCGCCGGTTTCTGGATCGGTGGGGGCGCTGAGATCCGCAATCTGATTGGGCATGACGTATTTGCCGGTTTGCGGGTTTTTGTAGGTACGGCCTTGCACCATGCCTTGGGTGAGCAGGCGTTGGAACGGTTCCGAGACCGAGACAAGCTGGCGATCGCGCAAAAATTTAGTAAAAAAGCGCGAGTAGAGCAAGTGTAAAATGGCGTGCTCAATGCCGCCGACGTACTGATCCACCGGCAACCACTCCTGAATGGCAGCGGGATCAAAGGGGGCTGCTGCGTTGCGAGCATCGGCGTAGCGGAAGTAATACCATGAGGAGTCAATAAAGGTATCCATGGTATCGGTTTCCCGTTGGGCGGGGCTGCCACAGCGAGGACAGGGTACCTCGCGCCACGCAGTGAGTTTGGCTAAGGGGGATGGGCCGCGGCCACTAAATTCCACATCCTCAGGGAGCAAGACGGGTAACTCTTCGCGGGGAACTGGTACGGCACCGCACTGGGGACAGTGAATGATGGGAATCGGTACACCCCAATAGCGTTGACGGGAGATTAACCAATCCCGTAGGCGATACTGTACCTGTTCGCGTCCCCAACCTTGGGCAGCAGCATACTCGGTAATGGCTGTTTTAGCGGCGATCGAGTCCATGCCCGTAAAGCGATCGCTCTCGATGAGCACCCCTGGCTCAGTATAAGCAGCCTTGAGACGTTGCTTGGTTCGGCCACTGGGGGGAGCAATCACTTGCTTGATGGGGAGTTTATTCGCTGTGGCAAACTCAAAATCACGCTCGTCGTGAGCGGGCACTCCCATCACCGCCCCTGTTCCGTACTCGTACAGCACGTAATCGGCAATCCAGATCGGGATTTCTTGTCCTGTGAAGGGGTTAATGGCTTTGCCGCCCGTCGCTACTCCCCGCTTGGGGCGATCGCCCGCAGTGCGCTCTAGCTCACTTTCCTGTTGCACACTGGCAATGAACGCTTCAACGGTTTTGCGCCGCCGAGCACTCGTCACCTTGGGCGTTAAGGGATGCTCCGGTGCTAAGACAACGTAGGTCACCCCATAGACCGTATCTGGGCGGGTTGTGAATACCGCAATCGTCTCGTCGCTACCCACAATGGGAAACTCAAGGTATGCCCCCACCGACTTCCCAATCCAATTGGCCTGCATCAACTTCACCCGCTCTGGCCACCCCTCAAGTTGGTCAAGGTCGTTGAGGAGTTGCTCAGCGTAGGCGGTAATTTTGAGGAACCACTGCTTGAGCAGCTTGCGCTCCACTAAGGCACCCGATCGCCACGATCGCCCTTCACTATCTACCTGTTCATTGGCTAAAACCGTCTGATCCACCGGATCCCAGTTGACTGCTGCTTCCTTTTGATAGGCCAAACCGGCATCAAAGAACTCCAAAAACAGCCATTGCGTCCAGCGATAGTAATCGGGATGACAGGTCGTTACCTCCCGCTCCCAGTCGTAAGACAGCCCCAACCGCTGCAACTCTTGGCGCATTTGCTGGATATTTTGCTGCGTCCAAACGTGGGGATGAATCCCTCGCTCAATGGCTGCATTTTCCGCGGGTAGGCCAAAGGCATCCCAGCCCATGGGGTGCAGCACTCGATAGCCCTGCATACGGCGCGATCGGGCAATCACATCAGTGATGGTATAGTTGCGAACATGCCCCATATGTAAATTGCCCGAAGGATACGGAAACATCGAGAGGGCATAGAACTTCGGCTTACGAGGATCGGTATCCGTGCGATCCAAGTGTTGTGCTGCCCATTCCTGTTGCCACTTGGCCTCAATAGCGTGGGGGTCGTAGCGATCGTCCACAGGAGTTTTCCCAACAGTTCGGCTTATCTATTGTAGGGGAAAGGCTTAGCGCTTCTTACGGTACCACCGGATCCAGCAACCCTAGATGGGCACCGCTACGGCGGTTAAGCCAATCGTGATCTGCTGTAAAAACCCTTCCGGGTTAATGGGCATCGGAATATAGCGATCCACCCCCCGATAGTTCCCCTGTGCCCCTAGGATAAATATTTTGATCTGAGCCGTGGTGCAGCGGCAGCGGAGGTGATCCACAAGCTCTTGCACATCTCCGTAGTTAAAGGGTTCCGTCAAAATCACCGCCAAGGGAGCCAAGGCCAAGAGGCGCTCCACTTCCCCATCCACCAGCCAGACGACCTGATAGCCTGCGGTTGTCAAAATTGAGCAGATGAGGGTGGCAGTGGCTTCATCATCACTAACGAGCACAATGCGCCCTTCGGGATATGTCAGGAGATCCGTGGCGGCAAGGGGTGGCAGTGTGTTTGTGACGGCGGCGGGTGGCTCGGCCATTGGTTTGGGTAAGCCGACGGTAAAGATACTGCCCTTCCCTTCGGTGGAGTCCACCTCAATCCACCCATTGTGCAGCTCTACCCACTGCTTGGTTAAGGCTAAACCCAAGCCAGCCCCGGTATAGGCACGCCCAAAGGAGCTGTCCAGTTGCTGAAACTTTTGAAATAGGAGGGGTTGCAAATGGGCAGGAATGCCAATGCCGTTATCTTCAACTTGGAACAGGAGTTCATCCTCAGTCCACCATGCCCGCAAAATCACCTCGCCCATCGCAGGAGTAAACTTAATGGCATTACTGAGTAGGTTAATGAGCGCCTGTTGCAGACGGCGATAGTCACCCCAAAAGCGATCACGACCGGGGGAAATCACCAGTTGATGCCTGAGGTTGACGTGATGGCGCTGGGCTTGAGGCCGGACGAGTTCGAGGCACTCGGCACACAATTGCCGGATAGAAAAGCTACTGCGGCGCAGATGCGATCGCCCCAGCTCTGCCTGAGAGAGATCCAAAATGCTATTAATCAGCTCTAGGAGGTGGCTACCGCTCTCGTGAATAATCTCAAGGTACTCCCGCTGCTTTTCGGTGAGTGGGCCAAGGGGCCAACGCAATAGAGTGGCCGACACCCCAATCACACAGGTCAGGGGGGTGCGCAATTCGTGGCTCATCGTTGCCAAGAAGTCATTTTTAATGCGATGAGCCGCTTCCATGGCGCTGAGGGCTTCGCGGAGGGCTTGGGTACGCTCATTCACCCGCTGCTCAAGGGTATCCTTTTGGTGTTGTAGCTCGCTATAGAGTTCTGCTTGGTAAATGGCAATGCTGAGGTGCTGGCTGAGGTGACCCAAGAACTCAATTTCTTGGGGCTGCCACTGGCGGGGGCGATCGCACTGGTGCGCAATGAGCACCCCCCACAAACTGTCTTGCACAATCACAGGAACAATGAGCCATGCCTTGATCTGCCAGCGGGCGGCAAACTCCTGCAAGCAGGGAACACTGGCATAGTGGCGGTCAATATCATCGACGGCAATCAGCTCACCCCGATGTAATCGCTCGTAGGTTGGCGCAGGGGTACTGGCCCATTCCCAGCATTCATCCCACAGCCCCAGCACCGACGTAATACTGCTATCCCGGCAGGATTCATAGGTAATTTCACCGCTCAGCACGGCGGTGGKGCCCCYAAACTGCGCCACCAAGAGACGATCCACTGCCAAGAACTCGCGAATCCGATCCACCGCTGTTTTTAAGAGTGCTGGCAGTTCCAAGCTCTGGCGAATTTGGGTGGTTACCTGATGCAGCAGTCGTTCTTGGGCTTGGCGTTCCTTCAGCGCCGCCGTGACTAAGGGCTGGCAACTCTGGCACTGCTCCATAGTTGCGTCACTAAAGAGATTCATCAGGGCGATCGCCACCCCAGTGGGTAGGGTGCTGCTGCTCTCGTTGCCACGCTGAGCCAAGCGATGTAAAAAGGGTTTGAGGACGGGGCAGTAAGCAGGTGCCGTTTGGGAACGTATCTGCCGTAAAAAGCGGGCGATCGCGGCGGGGGAGGTCACTAACTGAGTGCGATAGTGATTCAGGTGCGCGGTCGTGATGGCTCGCAACAGGACGGTCAGGGAGTCCCCAACAACAAGGGTAAAGGGTTCCACTGCCGCAGGTTTGCCTACATCTTCACTGGTGAGAACAGTGGCACCTAGGGCAGTCGCTTCCGCCAGCAGAGCCGTTGCCATGCGTTCGTAAAACAGAGACGGTAAAATCCGATCAAATATAGGTTCCGAATGGGACATCATCCACAACTAAATCGGCAGAGACAGCGTTTCACAAGCGTTTCACATCACTATGAACATGGGCAGATGAATGGGCGAAAGCATCCCTCACGTCACTGAGCAAACATACAGCAGAACTCACCCCTGTGGCTGCAATGATTGCTCTCAGAGTCTAGTTGTATCGGAGAGCATGGGTCGTTGAGTTAACTGCACTAGTTTGTTTAATAATTGGAACGGGCTGATGCATCGAATCCTTACACTTGGTGATATTTCGTTAGAGTCGGCGGGCAGCGATGTTGCCTTTGTGCAACAAACCGTTGCACCTGTTGTTATTTTAACGGCAGCCGATAGCGATATTACGCTGTTGGCGCAGGCCTATACCGAGCTTGCCGCAGAACTTCCACCCCTGCGCTTGGCGCACCTGTTGCAGTTGCAAGCAGCGGCGGTTATTGATGACTACGGCGATCGCGTCTTGGCTCATGCAGACGTGGTGGTGCTGCGTCTGTTGGGGGGGCGGGGCTACTGGAGCTATGGCCTAGAGGTAGCGCAGCAACTGGTCAGCGATCGCGGTGCGCAGTTGGTTGTTCTGCCTGGGGACGATCGCCCCGACCTCGAACTAATGAGTGTGTCCACCTGGCCGCTGGCGSGGGTGAACCGCCTGTGGCAATACTTCCGTGAAGGGGGGCTGCCCAATATCCGCTCGGCCTTGCAGTTTGTAGCCCACCACGGGTTTGGGATTGGCGCTGAACCACCGGCTCCCCAGATCATTCCCCGCTGCGGCACCTACCCCCAGCCTACAGCGGCACCGCCAGAGTGGCCAACGGTGGGGCTGATCTTTTACCGCGCCCATTATTTAGCGGGGAATACTGCCGTGATCGATGCCCTCTGCCAAGCCCTACGGCAGCGTCAGATTGCCCCCTTGCCGGTAGTCGTCTCTTCGTTGCAGGAGCCTGAGATTCAAGCTGAGCTATTCGCCATGTGGCAAGGCAGGGTGGAACTGGTGCTGAATACAACGGGGTTTGCGATCGCCAAGAGCGAGGCCACCCCCTGCCATTTTTGGCAGCAGCTAGACGTGCCCGTTCTCCAAGTGGTGCTCAGTAGCAGCACTCAAGAGGCATGGCAGCAGCATCCCCAAGGGCTGGTGCCCCGGGATCTGGCAATGCACGTTGTCCTGCCGGAGGTGGATGGCCGTGTGCTCACCCGGGCGGTGTCCTTTAAGGCGGTAGAGCAAATTCAGCCTGCGGTGGAAGCAACGGTAACCACCTATGTCCCCGAGAGCGATCGCATTGCATGGGTGGCGGATCTCGCTCAAAATTGGCTTAAGCTACGGCATCGCCCTCCCCAGCAGCGGCGAGTGGCTCTCATTCTGGCAAATTACCCCTGTCGCGATGGGCGGCTGGCCAATGGTGTCGGCCTAGACACCCCCAACAGCACGGTGGAGATCCTCAAAGCACTGGCGGGCGCTGGATACGACTTAGGGACAACCCCATTCCCAACCGACGGCGACGCGCTGATTCACCACCTGACGCGCCACCGCACCAATGACGCCGAAGGGAATCAGTGGCGAGCCACCAGCCAGTCTCTCCCCCTTGAAGCGTACAATCGCTATTTTGCGGAATTGCCTGAGAGTGTGCAAGCAGCCCTGCGGCAGCGCTGGCCATCGCCAACGACAGACCTGCCCATTGCCGGCAAGCAATGGGGCAATATTTTTGTGGGGATCCAACCCAGCCGTGGCTACGATCGCGACCCCAGCCTGAACTACCATGCACCAGATTTAGAACCCACCCCTGAGTATCTGGGGTTTTATTGGTGGGTGCGGCACCAGTTCCAAGCTGATGCCATCATCCACGTGGGCAAGCACGGCAACCTAGAATGGCTCCCTGGCAAAGGGGTTGCCCTCAGTGCGTCCTGCTATCCCGAAATTGCCCTAGGTTCTCTGCCGCACTTCTACCCGTTTATTGTCAATGACCCCGGCGAAGGGGCCCAAGCCAAGCGCCGTGCCCAAGCCGTAATTGTGGATCATTTGACCCCGCCCTTAACCCGTGCGGAACTCTATGGCGGCTTGGATACCCTCAGCCACTGGATTGAGGAGTACTATGCTGCTGAGCAGTTCGATCGCCCCCGCTTGGGTATCCTCCGCCAACGCATTGAGGCACTGGTGCAGGAGTTAGACCTCACCCAAGAGATTCGTGCCCCACAGGAGGAGGAATCGTGGACCGCTTGGCTAGCGCGTACCGATGGCTATCTGTGCGACTTGCGCGATGCCCAAATCCGTGACGGCCTCCATATTCTGGGGCAGTGTCCCACAGGCCAGCAACTGCGGGATTTAATCGTGGCGATCGCCCGCAGTGCCCCTCCCCAAGGTATTACCCGTGCCCTCGCTCAGGATCAGGGGGTAACAGTGGATCCCCTCACGGCTGATCCAACGGATGCGAGTCCTGTGGCGGGGTATCGCTCGGTGGGCGCATGGCAAGAGGCGCTAGAAACCACGGCGGCCTCGTTGGTAGAGCGGCTCTTAGCCGGGACGCCAGTGAGGGAGATCCCCTGTGGTGCGGCAACCCAGCAGTGTTTGCAATGGATTCACAGCGTTCTGTGGCCAGCGCTACAACACACGTCACACGAACTCACCCACCTGCTCCACGGTCTCAATGGGGGGTATGTTCCCAGTGGGGCTGCCGGTGCCCCTAGCCGCGGACGGCCTGATGTCTTGCCCACCGGCCGCAATTTCTATGCAGTGGATCTGCGGGCTGTACCCACGGAGGCCGCTTGGGGGTTGGCACAGCGATCGGCGGCGGCGCTGATTGAACGCTACTGCCAAGAGCACGGCGAGTATCCGCGCACCCTCGGACTGTCGGTGTGGGGCACCTCTACCATGCGCACCGGCGGAGATGACATTGCCCAAGCGCTGGCGCTACTGGGGGTGCGCCCAATTTGGGATGGCCCATCGCGGCGGGTGGTGGGTCTGGAGGTCATCCCGTTGTCCCTGTTGGGGCGGCCACGGGTCGATGTGCTGCTGCGGATTTCCGGGTTCTTCCGCGATGCCTTTCCAAACCTCATTGCCCTGTTTGATGCAGCGGTGCAGCGGGTTAGTGAATTATCCGAACCCCCGGAGCAAAACCCCTTAGCGGCACAGGTGGCCACAGAAACCCACTACTGGCAGACGCAGGGGCTAACTGCTGAGCAAGCTCGCACCCGCGCCCGCTATCGCATCTTTGGCTCCAAGCCCGGCGCGTACGGTGCAGGCTTACAGGGGCTGATTGAGGCGCAAAACTGGGTGGAGGATGCCGACTTGGCAGAGGCGTACATTCACTGGAGTAGCTATGCGTACACTGGCGAGGCGCAAAGCCACAGTGCTGCCGACGCCTTGAAACATCGCTTACGCCAGTTGCAGGTGGTGGTGCAAAACCAAGACAATCGCGAGCACGATCTGCTAGATTCCGATGATTATTATCAGTTTCAGGGGGGGATGACTGTGGCGGTGCGATCGCAGCGGGGCGAGCAACCAACGGTCTATTTTGGCGATCACTCCCGACCGGAGCAGCCGAAAATTCGCACCCTCCAAGAAGAACTGCTGCGGGTCTATCGCTCGCGGGTGGTTAACCCAAAGTGGCTCACCGGCGTGATGCGGCACGGCTATAAGGGCGCCTTTGAAATGGCGGCAACGGTGGACTACCTCTTTGGCTACAGCGCCACAACTCGCTGTGTACCGGATTATGTGTTTGCAGGGGTGGCCAACACCTACCTGCTGGCAGAGACAGCACAGGCCTTTGTTGCGCAGCATAATCCTTGGGCACTGCGGGATATGGCAGAGCGGCTCCTAGAAGCGGCACAGCGGCACCTGTGGCAAGCGCCTGATCCGGACGTACTAGAGCGGTTGCGATCGCTGGTTCTGTACGCCGAAGGTTTAATTGAAGGCGCATCTGGACTACCCTAGGGGATAGCAGTGCATCGTTTGGATAAGAGTCATGGGGGCATCCACAGCAGCAGATGGCCAGCGCCTACGCAATTTCCTAATTGTCATGGTGGCCATTGTCCTGAGTTTGGCGTTGTTGGTGGCGGTGCGGGGCAACAACCAGCCGCTCACCTTAGCGGAGCAGGCGAGTCAGGCTACCCCATGGGCAGAGGCACAAACCAACGGGAAGCCAACGCTCTTAGAGTTTTACGCCAACTGGTGTAGCAGTTGTCGCGCTATGGCGAAAGACTTAGGAGAGTTAAAGGTGGCCTACCGCGATCGCGTCAATTTTGTGATGCTGAACGTGGACAATCTTCAGTGGCTGCCGGAAATCGAACAGTTTGGCGTAGATGGGATTCCCCACTTTGTTTTTTTGAATGCCCAGCAAGAACTCCAAGGGACGGCCATTGGCCTGCAACCGAAGGGCATTATGGCACAAAACCTCGAAGCCCTGAGTCTTGGCCTCCCTCTGCCCCACGGTGGCAGCAGCGGCAACGTATCTCAGTTGCCCAACCCCCGCGCAACTCAGCGCAGTGACGATCCGCGCAGTCACGGAGGCTAAGGGGGTGGACTCCGAAGACGAGGTGCGGCAACTCTATCGCGAAACCCGCGATCGCCTTGACCAACTCTATGCGGACTATGAACGCATTCAGGCCACCCAAGCACGGCTGAAGCAGGCGAACGCAAACGCCCTCCAAGCCGAGGGCGATCGCCTACAGGAAGAACTACGCCAGCTGGAAGTGGAGTTTGGCTTGACCTTACTGTTTAATTTGGGGGATGCTGCCCGCGAGTGCTGGCAAGAGATTCTCCGCCAAGAGCGGTTCTGGAACTTTGTGCGCTTTTTTGGCTTGGGGTTTGCGCTAGGGATTCTTGTCAAGGCACTGACAGGCTAGGAGCG
Organism: Synechococcus sp. PCC 6717; assembly: GCF_022698185.1. Classification (NCBI taxonomy): domain Bacteria; kingdom Bacillati; phylum Cyanobacteriota; class Cyanophyceae; order Synechococcales; family Synechococcaceae; genus Synechococcus; species Synechococcus sp. PCC 6717. The sequence goes on from NZ_JAKLTV010000009.1 coordinate 15,089, forward strand.
CTTCAGTGCCGTTTGCCAAAGCCCGGGCCGCGACTCAGGAATGGCGATCGCCCCTACGGCCTTAGCATAAAACTCTTCTGAGGACACCCAGCCAATGACAGCATAGGCATAGCCCATTGCCCCCATGTGCCAGAGGGTTAACTGCAACAGGAGGCGACCAATGCCTTGGCCACGGTGCGACTCCGCCACAGCCATCGGGCCAAACATCCCCAACGCGGCGGTATCATAGCAGGCCATGCCAAGGAGGTGCCCGTCCTGAACCGCAATCAGAATGCGGGGTGGGCGTTGACTGAGGGCGATCGCCACCTCGCTGTGCCACCCGGCACTAAAGCGATCCTGCACCCACTGCAAAATGAGATCCGTTTCTGAGCCAAGGGGGTGGCGATAGTGAATCCCCTGCTGCTGGTGGGCGGTGACAGCTGGCCAGTCCACCTCAAGCGCATAGAGTTTGACCAGCATATCCGTCATAAATCAATATCCCAATCCTCGTTATCATCACTGCGGGGGGGAGGGGGCGTGAGAATGCGGTACTCGGCATCCACAACCGACTGTGGTGGCGGCGGTGCTGGCTGGCTTTTGCGGGAGGGGCGGTAGCGGTGGGAATAGGGGGCACTGCGACGCGGCGGCGAATCGTTGAGGGTGGGTTCGCGCGGGGTAGTCGAGTCAATCTCCTCAAACCAATCCTCGGCATCCGCGACCTCGCTATCCTCTGCGGGGGCACGCATGGATGCATCCTCTACTGGGATTGGTTCTGGCGATTGCCGCTGGGGTCTGCGCTTTTCTGGTAGAGTGCTTGAACTCAGCACCAGCAGCCCCTGCCCCCACAGAAGACCAACCATAGCAGCAGCAGCAATCCAGAAAGCAAGGGGCAACGGTGGTGTTTGCTGCCCTAAAAAACGCAATGGCAGCACAGGCTGCCAATTTTGGACAACTAATGTGGTGATCAGGGCGATCGCCGCCACATATACCCAGACTTGCGACATTAGTTAACCGGTCCTTGCCAACGCTTTAAGGGCACACAATCCAACCCTAGCTGATCGAGAGCACGAGCCACGACAAAATCCACCAAGTCCTCAATCGTTGTGGGGCGGTGATACCACGCTGGAATCGCTGGGACGATCCGCGCCCCGGCCATAGCCAACTGAGTGAGATTCTGCAAATGAATTAGGCTAAAGGGGGTTTCCCGCGGCACCACTACCAAGGGGCGGTTCTCTTTAAGGTGCACATCCGCCACCCGCTCCAGTAAATCAGAACTTAAGCCTGCTGCCAGCTTGGCCACCGTGCTCATACTACAGGGAATAATGACCATCCCAAGGGTGCGAAAGGAACCACTGGCGATCGCTGCGGCCACATCGGTTGGGCGATGGCACGTCAACGACCCGTCCCAGACCTGCGCTTGCTCTCGCCAAAAGAGCGCCTGCTTATCCGGCAGCACTGGCATGGCTAGGCCGCATTCCGCTTGCCACACCTGATGAACAGCCTTAGATGCCACTAATTGAATAGGATACCCTGCTTGTAATAGAAATTTAATGGCACGGACTGCGTACAAAAGACCAGACGCGCCCGTAACACCCAAAACAATCGGTGGAGGAGAGGAAGTCACAATTTAAGCCATACTAAACGAAACAGTCATCACCCTCGGCAAACCCTTAGGTTTTTGCAACGGTTCCATTGTGAACTACCGCTATTGAATCAACGATTACAATAGCGGCTTCCTACCCACAGAAGCGCTTGCCACTCCGAGAGTGATGAGTCTTACCTTCTGACGATAGGCATTGCCCCGCGTCCCGCAGGTCAAACAGCATGGAGAACAGGAGAATGCTTGTACGTATCTGGCTTGGTTTTCGCTCAGTTGCCTTCCACGCAAGGCTGTTTGGATTGTACTACAAGCTGCTGCCGCAATTATCTCACGCTTCCATCAACGATTTGAAGTGGAGGAGTCTTGCGGGTTTTGCTAAATTGCCGACTGGTACACTCTCTTAAGTAGCTGCAACATGACCATTCCTGATCCGGCCTTCTTCCCTGAACCTACGACAGATAGTGCGGTGGTTATGCCACCAGAACTTATCCGCGAGTTGTTTGATGCTGCACTCCTAGATGCGCTAGTCTCTAGTGAGTTACCAGATCTCGATCAACTGTTTGTGAACCTAGAACCCCTCAGGCTTCAGACCGCACCCCCCCCTATCTCTGACGCCCAGTGGCGGCAAATGCAGGCGCAGCAACAAATCATTGCTCGGCAGCTTGAAGAAACGCTGACCTATTTGGCCAAAGTCAAAGCCGTAGCCTACCAACTCCAAGCGGTGGCTAGCGAGTTTGTCACCACACCCAAACGGGGTCAGCGACAGCCATCTTCCCTCCATCCCCTTGAATATTTGGCCGCAGAGTTGCTACAGGCGATCGCCCACACCCAAGCCGCTTTAGAACCAATCTATGACCCCCTACACAACCTAGGAGACACCCTCAATGCTGACGAGCCAGCATTGAGATCCTTTTCTAGTGCAGCAATGTCACAATCTCTGCCCTAGGCGTGGTTATGGCTTGTAGCTTGACCTAACTATGCTTGATCCTGTTGCGCCGCAGGGGGGCTAAATTTTGTTACTGTAGGAGCATGAGCGTCAGCATGGAAGAGTTTTATGCCCATCGGAGTGCCTAAAGTCCCCTACCGGATGCCCGGGGAACCCTACACCCAGTGGATTGACATTTATAACCGCCTGTACCGTGAGCGAATTATCTTCCTCGGCAAAGAGGTTGATGACGAGATTGCCAACCAAATCGTGGCAGTCATGCTCTACCTTGACTCGGAAGACCCGGGCAAGGATATTATGCTGTACATCAACTCTCCTGGTGGCTCGGTCACCGCAGGCATGGCCATTTATGACACGATGCAGCACATTAAGTCGGATGTGGTGACCATCTGCGTTGGTTTAGCCGCTTCCATGGGGTCATTTCTTCTGGCCGCCGGGACGAAAGGCAAGCGTTTGGCATTGCCCCACTCACGTATTATGATTCACCAGCCTTCGGGGGGCACCCGCGGTCAAGCCACGGATATTGAAATTGAAGCGCGCGAGATTTTACGGGTACGGCGGCAACTCAATGAACTCTACGCCCACCACACCGGCCAACCCGTCGAAAAAATTGAGCGGGATATGGATCGCGACTACTTTATGTCTGCCGAAGATGCGAAGGCCTATGGCCTCATCGATCAGGTCATTGAAGAACGTGCCCATTAAAGACCCAAATTAACTGCATTGCCGTTTTATCGAGGTTGTATCCATCATGCTGCGCCCCCTCTCCTGTCTTATTGCGGCTCTGGCTGCTGGTATGGGAGTCTCGTTGAGTCAACCAATGCGTGCCCAGTCTGCTAGTCCCTTTCCCGAAGAGATGATGACCAGCACGGTTCAACAGATGAGTGACTCGTTGGCGACCTATATTGCAGGTTCTAGTTGCAGCCAATTAGCCAGCATTGTCAAAATGATTCCCACCGATGGCAGCAACCCGGCACCGGATCCCAACTCCATCATTGGGTCAGTGATGCTGACGGTTAAAAACAGCCCTAATTTGCAGTCCACGATCGCCACGCGGGTTGGCCCTCCCCTCATTAGCAAAATGTTGGAATGCAACATGGTTCCGGTAGATCTATTGATGCAAGCCGCAACAACTCGCAGAGGGCCGTAACACCTTAGGGTCTAAGACTCTGGTAAGTGGTACTGATCAACAATTTTTTGGGCAAACCTAGGGACATGAGTCGCTAGCTTAGCTGGGTAATTGCGTCGCACAAACAGATAGTTGCGAGTAAAGTGCGAGTCAATGGAAAATCGAGCATATTCCAACCCTTTGGGGCCAATCCGCTCAATGACTAAACCCATCAACTGCGCTGCCCACATTGGCAAGGTCACTCCCTTATCGTAGGCTGGAATGCTTTGCTGCACGGCGGCATGGCGATCGCCTTTGCTCATCACCGGTTGGGTCTCTAGCTGTGCCCGCACTAAGTCCAGCATTTCTTGGCCTAGGGGATTGCGCACCACCAGCCACTGCCAACCAAAGGGTGCCCCCATATAGCCGACAACTAAATCCGCAAGGCCATTCACATAATCAAAGCAACTCATGCAGGAGGGGGCAAACACATCCTTGAGTTGATTGGTTTTAAGGCCAAAAAAGGGAACCGTTTCCGTCGAACCATCACTGTGCTTAAAGTGCACCCGGAAGTCCTGCATAAACTCGTAATAAACCACGGTATCTGGGGAGCGGCTCGTGGTTTCTAAGAACTTTTGCAGACCCGCGCGGGTGACGTTATCCACACAGGGGGTGCCCAACACGTAGAGCTTTTCTAGGCCTAATTTATCCTGCACGGCTCGCAGGGCTTGGATTTGGCAGCCCACACCAATGACAAGCAGGCGCTTTAACCCTGAGCGCTCCACCTCCTCCAGCACGGATAGGTTGGGGGACAGGGTGGGTTTATTGACCCGGGCGGCGAGAATCTCGTCACGGTTGCGGGCAATGACGGGCTTGGGGGTAAAGCGATCGCCCTCGCTAGCGTGAACACAGACCACCCCTTCCACCCGTCCGGACTCCAGCATGGCAATGGCAATACTGCTGACGATGCCGGTCCACTGTGCCCCTGCAATCGGCTCTGTTTTGCGGGCAGCCAGCATTTGGTGGTGAACCCCAAAGTAGCATTCATCCCAATTCTCAAGCTGGCGCGATCGCCCGTGGGTTTGGGTCTCAAGGGTCTCAAACTGTTGGTTTAGAAAGGCACAGGCCTCCTTCACGTAGTGGATATAGTAGGTGTCACACAGGCCGCATTCACTACAGAGGGCTTTGGCGGGGCGGGGGCTACCGGCTTTKAGGGCACGGGCTTTTTTATGGTTACGAGCGAGGGTCATCAGAACGTCCTGCATCTAGAGCTTCAGGAGAGTATGGGCGCGATCGCAAATGGCCGCTGGGGTCAAGCCATTGTAGGCCATCAGTTCAGAGGCACTGGCGGTGGTTTCACCCCGCTGCCATGCCAGTACATCTCGTGGCGCCGTGGCTCGCAGCAGCACCGGCTCCAGAAGAGCAGCAGCACCACCGGTGATAGCTAACAGCGCATCACCCCCAAAGAGACGGGCAAAGGTGGCCTCATCGGCAAAGCCATCGTCTGGTTCCGCACAGGTTTGCCATGCTACATCGCTAGGGCGGTATAAACGGCGGGGATTAATGACCGAGACAATGCGCACCCGATAGCCTGCAGCTTCTAAGGTGGGCACAGCCGCATACACAGGATTCAAAATCATATCCCCAAGCACCGCCAGCACTAAGGTAGCGCGCCCACTGGCGGATTCATAGAGCGTCACCGCGCCCTCCGCCAGTCCTTGCTCTGTTTGGGCAAAGGTCGTCCGCACCGGCAGCGGGCTCTTGCTAGCAAAGATGGCAATCCCCTTATTCTGCGCCGTTAGTGCCCAGCGATAGCACACTTGAATACTGTTCGCATCCGGTGGAAACAGGGCAAAGACATTGCCATTGCGCAGCAGCGCCGCGTAGTAGGCTTCAATTTCTGGGCGCTGGTGCGTCCAGCCATTGCGCCCCTGCTCAAGGGCACCCGCCGTATAGAGGGCTACAGTGGCGGGGGTGGGGCGGCGCAGTTCGGCCATCGCTTGGGTCACGGTTTGCCAAATCGGCAGACCATTAATGGCAAAGGACTCGTAGGAGCACCACAGGCTGCGACTGCCCATCAAACACAACCCTGCTGCTAAGCCTGCACAGGCATCTTCGCTGAGGGGTTCATAGACTTGGCCGTGGGGAACTTGGTTGTAGAGGGGGTCCTCTGTGGGGTGAATGATTTTCAAGGCTTGGTTGATGTTGCCAATTCCAGAGGCTTCGTTACCATCGGCATTGGTGATCAAGTAGCGGCGATCGCGCGCTCCCACCTCTGCCACCATCCGACCCATGGCGGTAGTGGCTACTTTKGCCTCCCCAAGATCGTAGGCTTCGAGGGGAATATCCCCCAACGGCGGAAGCTCAAGCACCTGTTCTGTAACGGCAACACGTGCTGCCGAACCCCCTGCAGCGACTTCGCAGTTGTGGCGCACCAGTGCCCAGGCTGAGGGCGAGAGGGCGCGGGCTTTCAGGGCACTAACAATGTCGGGATTCTCAAGGGTGTGCTGGGCATAGAGATTGTGGGATTTGGCTCCCTTGGCATGCACCCCTGCCCCTTTAAGCTGCTTGAGAATCAAGACCGTGAGCTTACCAGAGAGCGCTGATTGCGCCGCCTCCTGTACCCCTAGGAGGACGGCTTTTGTAAAGGCCAGCCGTTGCCCAAAGGAAAAGAGGGTGCTGTCCACATAGGCTCCCGGTTGGTTGGCATCATCAAAGTCCTTGGCATCCACCAGCACCACTTCCTCAAAGCCATTGCCGTGCCAGTAGGCCATCATTTCGCGATTACTTTTCAGGGATACCATGCTGTGGTGCTCTTGGCTAAAGCCGTTCCACACCAGCACCGGCAAGAAATTGGTCACCTCAGGAAAGGCGGTATGGAAATGCGCCATCCCACTCATCACGTAGGGTTCTCCGAGGCCACCATCGCCCAATGTAAAGGGAAAGAGGGTGTGACGGTGCAGCCAAGCTGCCGCCATTGCGAAGTGCTGCCCCTGCCCCAACGGGCCGGCGGGAGCCAAAATACCGGGAATATAACCGGAAAGGTGCCCCAATAACCCGTGTTTTTCCCGAAAGCGATCGCGCAGGTCTTGAACCGTGTAAATCCCCATCTGCTCTAGGGAGCGATCCAAGAACATGGCGGCATAAAAGCCGGGCGCATGGTGCCCCACTTCGGTAATGATATTTTTGTACCCCAGCAGTACTAACGCTGCATAGGCTTCCGCTTGGCTCGCAAAGCCCCCCGGATGCCCCGAGGCTTTACTGGCGGTCATTTKCAAAATTAAGTAGCGGAGCGCATCGGCGTAGAGGAGGGTTTGGTAAGCCGCCGCAGGGGACTCTGGGTCTGGGAGCGTGGTTTGCTGGGGGTTCAGCAGCGGTGTTTGCCCATAGTGCTCCCAGTCTGGCCAATCGTCGCCAAAATACTGAATTCCTTCACAGAAGCTGGGCACCGAAGTTACCGCTGTCATACGACCCAATCCTTAACTTGCACACTTAATCTTCCATCTTACAAGGGGGTGGCGGCGGTCTCCGGCAATAATTAAAGTATGCCCAACAAAGTAAATAGGGCTGCTCATCAATGGTTGCGGTAGCTTGGCCAGATCAATTGATTTTTGTAGGGGGATGTAATTAGGAATGGCCTTAGTGATTGCCGGCGATCGCAGCGGTGTGGGCAAAACCACGGTGGCTCTTGCCCTCAATGCGGCTCTAACAGCGCGAGGGCGGCGGGTACAAACCTTCAAAGTTGGCCCTGATTACATTGATCCGCTGTTTCATAGCGCCATCAGTGGCCGTCCCTGTTACAACCTTGACCCCATCCTCACCAGTGCTGATTATGTGCAAACCTGTGCGAGGTACTATAGCCAAGATGCGGATGATGTTCTAATTGAAGGGGTGATGGGGCTGTTTGATGGCCGTAGTGGCACCAGTGAAGGCAGTACGGCGGCCATTGCCCAATTGCTGAATGCCCCGATCCTCTTGGTCTTGGATGTGCAAAAACAGGCAGCATCGGTCGCAGCCTTGGTTTATGGCTTTTGTCACTACCATCCAGCCCTGAGAATTGCCGGAGTCGTTCTCAATCGCGTCGGCAGCGATCGCCACCGCCAAATTTTAGAAGATGCCCTTGCGCCCCTTGGTATCCCCGTCCTTGGTGTCCTCTACCGCGATCAGCAGCTTGCCCTACCCAGCCGCCACCTTGGGTTAGTTCCACCCCACGAGTCAGCAGCGTTTCAAGCCGTGGGCGATCGCCTAGCTGTTCTTGGTTGCACCTGCTTTGATTGGTTACACCTCGAACCCCTTTGCGCTCCCCTCTCCTCTCTCTCCCCTCCCCTCTCCTCTCTCCCCCCTCTTCCCTCTCCCCTCAACATTGGTATTGCCCAAGATGCTGCGTTTCACTTCTATTACACCGATGCCTTAGATGTGTTACGCACCCTAGGAGCAACCCTTATTCCGGTATCACCGCTGCGAGATCCTTGCCTCCCCCCCAATCTGAGCGGCCTGATTCTAGGGGGTGGCTTTCCTGAGGTGTTTGCTGCCGAGCTAAGCGCCAATGAGTCTTTTTTAAGTGCTCTGCGCCACAGCCTCCAGCGTGGGTTACCCGTCTATGCCGAGTGTGGGGGGTTAATGTACTTAGCGCAGGGGATTCACACCCTAGAGGGTCAGGTTTACCCCCTAGTGGGGCATCTGCCGACAGTTGCACACATGGGCGATCGCCTCACCCTAGGCTATCGCACTGCAACTGCACTGCACGCTACCCCGTGTGTTGACCAAGGGCAGCAGGTGTGGGGGCATGAGTTTCACTACTCTAGGGTGACACCATCCCCCCTCTCTCCCCTGTGGTACCTCAACAGCTTGCCAGAAGGATGGGGAAGCGATGATGTCCATGCCAGTTATCTGCATCTGCACTGGGGAGGCCACCCAGAATTTGCCATGAAATTTTTGCAACGGGCAGCGCATTTTTCTAGGTCAACACATCTGTGTTAGCCTGCGCAAACTACCCAACGCTGATGCTACGCATAGAACGCGGGCTTTCTGTAGCCCTCCAGTTATCTCGCAAGACAACTAGGAACCTCTAGGCTGGTTTACCCAAAAAAGCGCCGTAAAGCCCTTGCCTACCGCTACGCGGAAGCAAGCTAACAGGTATGGGGATATAGGACGCAAGCTATTTTATCTGCCCCAATAGACTCATGCTAGTTAGAGAAGCCAAGCTAAAGGGGACACGCTTCAGGGGCATACTCAATGCCGAGGAGGGCTAGACTGGTGAACTGATGCTTGGGCTTTCTTCAGGTATTTTTCAATAGTTATCTGTTTGAAATACTTAAATTTCAAGCGGCAAAGCCGCTCCGCCTCAGTTAAATACTGTAGGCCTGTGCGGATATCTCCTGCACCTAAAGTAGCAATGCCAGCCCTCAGGAGTAAATCTGGATCATCAGCACGATGGCGTCGCAGTTCATATTGATCACGAGATGCCTGAGTCAGCGCACTTGCAACCAACAGTGCTAGCGAAGCCTCCTCGCCTTTCAGAGGTAAAACTCGTTTAGTGATGGCCTTGAGGACATCTTGAGGCACGCGGATCGTTGCCTGAGCAACCGGAGCTGCCAATTCGTCTTCTTGGGGTACCCCTAAGAAGTTTGCCAACGCTGCCAACGTTTGATCACAGGATGCTTGAGTTGAATGCTTAACCGTTGGTAGATAAATGACGGTACCCATGACATCCATGGCTAAGGTAGGGGACTGTTGGTAATTCTGAACCGAACGGATCGCCCTCAAAGAAAACTGATAATACTCAGTATCCCACTTCGGTAGATGGAAGAGGGGGGTAAAAAGCCAATTATTGTTGTGAGGCTGCTTGCTTAAGCCAACAAATAGAGACAGTCCAAGCCAAGAGCTAACAGTAAGAATCTTGGTATTCTCATCAAACTTGAACTCCAATTTATCCCAATATTCGCAGGCCAGCAGACTAAAGAACATATAGAAAATCAAAAATGCCAATAGTTGATTGCCAACCCCATACACCCACAAACCCGATGGTGACTTTAACAGGGTAATGATTGCTGGTGTTAGGACAAACTGGCTAACAGGCCACGCTGCAATCAGTAGCACAACGGTACCCATTCCTGGTACAAACCGGAGTAAAAATACCTCCATTGCCACACGTGCTACTCCCCTTAAGTCAAGCAGCGCCGTAATAAAATTAGCCACCATTAGATATAGCAGCCATGTCAGTAAACCCATCAAAATTACCAATACAATGAGTCCAATGGTTAGGTTTCTAGTGAGGTCACTGGCAAGATTTTCGCTGTAAATCAGAGCAGCGTGGTTATTCTGAATATAGGCTGGGTTAAAGGAGATCAATAGCCCCCAGCCAAAAATAAGTGTAAAAATTCCTGCAATAAGACGGCCAACTAGATCAAAGCCCTCAGTTCCCACTAGGGTATATTGGTTGCCACTTGCAAAACGATGAATTCGTAACATAAAGCAAGCAATTTAGCCGTTACACTCTATTCTATCGAAGTGTCTTGAGAGGCTTAGTATTCCACATTACACAGGTCACAGAGATGCCCAAAAGTGTTGAAGATTAGTTGCATCTTATTAAGCTAGTATGGGGCTACCCAATGCTGCACTCCACAATAGTGACAGGTACTTCGCAAGTTTTATGGAAGCCAAGTTCTTTCCTTGCAGCAGCTATCTCCAACCTTTCGTTGTGCTGGTTGGCTCAGTTCTTTAAGTTCACGCTGAATTCTCTCCCCAATCCTCAAGACAGCGGATAGCAAGGTATGCTGAGTTGTATGAGCTTCAGTCGAATTGGCCGATGGATTGATCAACTTCAGGTGGGAATGCGCCTGATCCTTGCTCTGTTGGTGGCTGTTATTGCCCTTGCCCTTACGGGTACTTGGCTAGAGTTAGGACAGCGACTTCTATTTGCTTGGGATGTAGGCATCACTACCTACCTGCTGTTGCTCCTGAAGATGATCGTCAGTGTCAATAGCTTACAAACCCAGCGGCGATCGCAGGTGGGGGAACCTAGCACGCTCATGATCCTTGTGCTGGTGGTGTTTACGGCCATTGCCAGTATTGTGGCAACGGGTTTACTCTTAGCAGATACCAAAATTCCTAATAACCCCCTGTTGGCCTTGCAGGTGAGCTTGGCGACATGGGCGGTCATTGCCGCATGGTTTTTAACTCACACCTGCTTTGCACTGCAGTACGCCCGCTACTACTACGATGACAACTACCATACCGTTAATGAGTTTGGTTATGCAGGGGGTCTGGATTTTCCGGGAGACGGCGAACCCGATTACCTCGATTTTATGTATTTCTCCTTTACGATTAGCCTGACATCCCAGACCTCTGATGTCTCTATCGAGGGGCGACGCATTCGTCGTCTTGTGCTGTTTCACCAAATTGTCTCCTTCTTTTTCTACAGTGTTATTGTCGGGTTGGTGATCAATGTCATTGCGGACTTGTGGTGATGTGGCACTGGCAAACCACTGAACTGGGGGTATTTTTAACCTGTGACCTGCTATCAGACTTTCGCCATGGGTTCTTTAGTCGCACTTGGCAGGGTCAGCCCCTCGAATGCCTCACGACGGCACTGGGGTCAACTGCACCTCCGCTGCGCACTCAACAGGTGCATGGCAATCGTGTTGTCTTAGCCGCAGAAGTGTTGGCCACGCAAACCCGTTTAGAGGCCGATGCCCTAGTTACCACGGCGGCGGATCAAGCTCTGTGGGTGTGCAGTGCTGATTGTGTGCCACTGCTGATTGCTGATCAAAGGACGGGACGGGTTGCGGCAATTCATGCAGGTTGGCGGGGGACGGCTGCTGAAATCACCAAGAAAACAATTGCCCAAATGCAGGCCTTGGGTAGCGAGTTGGCTAGTTTACGGGTGGTACTAGGGCCTGCCATTCAGGGTAAGCGATATCAAGTGGGTTTGCCGGTGGCCTATGCTTTGGCGGCAACCGTGACAGACGTAACCGATCAGGTCGATGCTGCGATGGTCTCTACAGACCTTTACCAATCCTTAGCAAGGTTGGATCCGGCAGTAGTGTTTACGGATGCAGACCCGCAACGGCTGCGGATTGATGTGGCGCGGGTCAATCGGTTGCAACTGTTGCAATTAGGGCTACAGGAGGATCAGATAGCGCTGTGTCCCTACTGTACCTACGAAGATGCGACCTACTTTTTCTCCTACCGCCGAGAACGCCTCAAACAGGTGCAGTGGTCAGGAATTGTTAGTCAGTAACCATGATTGGCGTGGCGTGGGGACAAGACATTGCTCTGCGGTGGTGCGATCGCCTGCGGTGCACTCACAAGGGCGATCGCCCCCAAAGTCAACAACCAGCGATCATTTGTGTCCTAGGCTTTACGGAAACTGCCTTAATTCCCGGAATTTCAGCAGCAGGGAAAACTGCCACCGATCGCCGCTATACTGCCCTAGCCGATGGCGAATTTTTACTCAGGGGGGTTCAACCCCGCTACCAGTACCCCCTTCCCCCCCTGATTGAGGGAGCCTCCCCCGCCCTTATTAGCCGTGCCCTCATCGAATCCCTCGATCTCCCCCTCTACGTTTTTAATGCTGGCCTGCCAGCACCAGGGTTGGTGCAAATGATTGACCTAGGGGGAGCGCCCGCGCGGTGTGTGAGTACAGGGCAAGCCATGGATCGCGCGACGGTTGAGCATTTGTGGCATCAAGGATGGCGGTGGGGCGAACGGTTGAGCCAAGCCCACCCTTGGCTGGTAATTGGTGAATGCGTTGTTGCGGGCACAACCACTGCTTTGGCACTGTGCGAAAGCTTGGGAGTTACGGCACAGTACTGTGTGGGCAGTAGCCATCGCCAGAGTAACCATGGGCAAAAGTGGCAGATTGTCCAGCAGGGGCTGAGCCAGTTACCCCCCAATCCAGGCCCTTTGGCCTGTGTGGCGGCCATTGGTGATCCGATGCAAGTGGTTGTTGCCGCCATGGTTTTACGCGCTAGTCAAACCTGCGCTGTTCTTTTGGCCGGGGGGTCACAAATGATTGCAGTGTATGCCTTGGCGCAGGCGATCGCCCGGTGGCAGCAGTTACCTTGGCGGCCTGATCAAATTGTTGTGGGTACCACTCGCTGGATTGTAGAGGACACCACGGCTCACATCAGCACCTTAGCTGCGCGAGTTGAGTGTCCGCTCCTCTATAGCCAACTGAATTTCACGACCTCCCGTCATGCCGCCTTTCGAGCCTATGAAGCAGGGTTTGTCAAGGAAGGAGTCGGGGCGGGTGGCTGCTGTATTGCGGCTCATCTTTTGGCGGATTGGCACAACGAGCAGATGGTTGCGGTCATTGACAGCCTAGGCGATCGCTGGCATAAGCGTCTTGCTGAATAGGTACGTTGCAGGCAGACATGCAACCCTGTAGCTTGCGCTCAGATGGCGGTAAAACAGGGCTTGTATTTTGATCCCAAAACAAACGTTATAAGCTGAGAAGAAGTGGCCAGTATAAGGCAGTGTGCAATGGAGCAGCAGATTGTCCATGCAACCGTAGGACGGGTACGGTTTCGAGTGCCGCGACTACGCTGGGATGCCAACTATGCTGAGCTAGTGGTGCAGTTGCTAGAGTCCTTGGCCATTGTGGAGCGGGTGCGCTTAAACCGCCAAGCCGCCACAGTGGTTGTTGAGTATCAGCCCCATTTACTCGCTGCCAACACCATCCACGATGCCCTTAGTCGCTGCTTTAGCCAAGCAACGGTTGCCACTCCCCAGCCATGTCCGCCCACGGCGGCACCTGCGGATGCGATCGCCCTCGAAGATTACGAGGCGCAAGTGGAGGCCGATGCCCGCCTTGAAACCGATTGGGAGCGCTTAGGGTTACCCCTTGTTGCCTTGGGCGTATCACTGTTGAGTGTGCCGTTCGAGCTTCCCTTTGTCGTCGTGGGGGCAGCGGTGCTTGCCAGTGCGTGGCCATGGTTTCAGCGCGTGGAGCATCAGGTCAGCCAAGGGCATCCTCCCAATGTCGATTTACTCGATAGCCTGTGGATTGGGCTGCACACTGCCAACGGTCAGTTTTTAGCMCCCGCCTTAAAAACTGCGATGGTTGGGGTGAGGGCAGATGTGCGCGATCGCCACCGACGACAGCAATTACACGCCTATCCCAGTGTCTTAATGGAGCACTATCAGCACCTTACGGTTGAGCGAGGGCAGGTTCCCCTAACGATTGAAAGCCAACAACTCCAAGCTGGGGATATTTTCTGGCTACAACCCGGAGAGTTAGTGCCTGCCGATGGTAAGGTTTTGGTTGGCATCGCCGAAATTGAGCCTGCTCACTTTGCCCTCTCGCGCCAAGTGATGGTTGTCCGCCCAGGAGACTCCCTCAACGCCGGTAGCCAAGTGATTACCGGGCAACTACAGGTGCAAGCCACCCGCACGGGTTGGCAAACTCGCCTTGGCTTGATCACTGACTTGCTGCACACAGAGCCTGTCTATGATAGTGCCTTAGCACACCAGCAAGGAGAATTTGCCCGTCATGCTGTTTTGCCCACCTTGGCACTAAGTGCCGCATTGTGGTTCTCCACAGGAGCCTACGGGCCGGCGATCGCCCCCCTGCAATTTGACTTTGGCAGTGGCGTCCAACTCTCACTGCGTACCGTCCTCCTGTCTGCCCAAGTATTTGCCGTGCAGCAAGGGGTTTACCTGCCAACCGCTGGCACCCTCGAATATCTTGCCCAACTGGATTGTTTAATTATCGATGGTCGCTCAGGCATTCCCGACCTCTTAGGGTGTCAACGCCTGATTCAAACCCTACGACGTATCGGCATAGCCACCTACGTGGTGCATCCAGAGGCGCATACCGTCCCCATGGAGGGAGCCACAGACCTCACCTCAGATCGCCTTAGCGATTTACAGTGCTATCTGCAGGGCAAACAGTACCGTGTGGGCTGGCTCAGCTTTGGGGAAGCCTGTAGTTGTCCCCTAGATCAGTGGCTGCCAATTCGCTGGGCGCCTTCCACCTTTACCCCCAATGCCAAAGTTGTCGTCTTGCTCGATCCGGAGTGGGCGGCGCTTAGTCGTGGCATTGCCCTAGCCCGGGATGCCCTAGAGCGTACCTACCAAAATGTTGCCTTAATTACCTTGCCTAACCTCGCTGTCACCTTTGGCGGTATGTTTTTGGGGCTGCATCCTGTGGTCAACGTAGTCACCAATAATGTCACTGCCTTTATGGCAGAATTTCTCCATGGCGACGCTCCCCAGTTCCGCACTGAATTATTGCCCTCTAGGCCAGCCCCCTCGTTACCCACGACCCAACACGCGCGCCCTAGCATACCTCAGTTGGCCTTTGCACCCTAAGGATCACATCGGGTAGGGCTGGAAGCCCCGTACTTCAGTGCGGGGAGGAAAGCTCCTTTAGCAACTTCAGTTGTTTTAGGTTATAATTGTATTGCGGACACCAGAAACGGTTGTTCAAGGCACTGGTAACGGTCGATTGGGGGTGTTGTAAACCACCCCAGAGGCTCGCGGTTGGCTTGCTAACTGCAGGGCTACTAAAAGCTCCCTGCTTTAGCTGGGAGTAGTTTACGGGATAGTAGTAGTACTGCTTAGTCCACAGCATGCCAGCGCAGGCTTGGCGAATAATGTTGCGCTGATCCGCCGTGCACTCATCAGGAATGAGGTGATGGTAAAAGGCGTCTGCCTCGGCAATGGCAGTTTGCAGTTGGTCGTTAAAGGCTTGGCCAAAAGCACCGCTGGTGGAGCTACCGTCTTGAAATAGCCGTAGTTGAATGGTCTCGACCCCTTGGGCAGGAATGGTGAGTGTGTAGTGGGCGGCAACTTTGGTGCCTACCTTACCCGGGTTCACAGCGCTCTTTTCTCCGTGGATAACGTAGCGGTGAATACCATCTTTGACGTAGGGGGAGGGGTTTGGCTGGTTAAAGAGGCGCTCGACGTTGGTTTCGTTCTCAGTAAATAGGAAGGGGACGGGGCGATCGCTCACGAATGCATACTCGCCAAGCGCCTCATGGCGTGCTCGCACCTTAGTGGCATCCATCTGTTTTAGTTCCGGTTTGCGGGGGGTGTAATCGGGGTGCCAACTCCACGTGTTACGGAACCAGAGGGTGGGTAAGACGTTGAGCTCAGCCGCGTGATCGCCGCGGTTGTGAATACTCACTTGAATTAAAAGATCGTTAGGTGCAGCCTTGGCATATTCAATAAACACATCAAAGTAGCGATCGCCCTCAAAAATCCCCGTATCCAGAAGCTCATACTCTAGATCCATGCGGGTGCGGTGGCGAGAAGAAATTTAAGACACTCTTGCCATCTTGCTTGCAAACAGCAACATGACGATACTGCAAAGCTAACAAAGGTTTCTAGAGCCAACCTAGGGAAAAAATCTTAAGGTTTGCCTGCCGTCTAAAAGCGGCGGCGAAACTCAAGAAAACCTGTCCCCTCGCCATTGGTGCTAATTTGCGATCCTAAGCGGATGTGCTCGTTCACCTGAAAGCCTAGGTTAAATCGTGTGGGGTCTGATGGGGCTGTTAACAATTGCAGCAGCGACACAGAGGTAAAGTTATTGATCTGAAAGCCCACTTCTGCACCAACGGCCAAGGCAGGGGTAGAGGATTGCGCCTTGCGATCCGGTGGCACCACCGCCGGAAAAATCCGAAAGGAGGTACGGTTGCCGGTGGCGCGGTCGATGGCAGCTTGGAGGTTATTAAACAGGGCGGAGCCAGCAATATTGGCCACAAGAGCTTCGCCACTGACTTGATTTTGATCGCTACTTGCCCCTCCCCCCATCAAGGTCAGCAACTCCGCATTACTGCGGGGAGGGCTACTAGACAGTTCGAGCACTGCCGGTAGGTTGGTTTGGAATTGGCTGGCACGACCATTGATACGAGCGGTAATGCGCACGGTGTTGAGGGTGCCAATACTCGTGGCGGTTGCGGTGCCAAAGTCTCCTAGCCGGGTGGTGCCGGGGGTAAAAACTTCGGTGGCGGTTGCGGCAAGGGTAAGGTTTAGGTCAGGGTCAAGACCGTTAGCAGGGGTAAAGCGAACATAATTATCCCGGCGTCGTTGCAATAAAAAGAGGGTAGTAAATAGGTTAAGCTGACCGCTGGTGAGGCGGATTTCCCCAGCGGGCTGAAGCGTGTCAAGGGCACCATTGAGGGTCAGGCTCCCCGTGGCGTTGAGATTGAGAAAGGGCGCACGGGTGACCTGTAGGGTATCGACCAGTTGAATTTGTAAGTTCTCAAAGACGGGTTGCTCAAAGAGGGGCGTGCGAGCAGTAGGAGCACCATTGCCATTGCCGAAGCCAGCGATCGCCCCTAGGTCGAGGCGACCACGGCTGAGCTGGACGCTACCGCCAATATCCGGACTCAGCAGGGTATCAGTAATCACTAAGGTGCCGTTGACGGTGCCCTGATAAATCTCCCTAGCATTCACTTGGAGTTGATTGAGCATAATGGTTAAAGGGGTTTCAGCATCGACATCATCGGCAGCAAGGGGCTGCTGAATCGGTAAGACCCCGGCCATCGTAATTTGACCTTGGCTAAAGACTCCTTGGATACCATCAACCCGTAGGCGATCGCGATCAAAGCGTACCCGCGCACTGACGTTGGTCAAGGGAGCCGTAAAGGTGGGCGTTTTCAGCACTGCGTCATCGACACTCAGCACGCCATTGATCAGAGGCTGCTGCCAGGTACCCCGCAGTTGAGCTTGTAAGGTGCCTTTCCCCTGCTGCCACTGCACCTGATCCGTAAAGGCGTTAATTAATGAGAGACCTTCATCTTTGATGGCCACATCAAGGGCGAGTTGCTGGTCTGGGAGGGGATCGGGGTCGAGGGGGTACGGCAGGGGCACAGAGCCAGTAATGGTGAGGGGTTCAGGGGTATCAAAACGGGCGACTGCTTGCAGTGCCAAACGATTCTGGCCATAGCGGAAGGTGGCATTGGCCGCTTCAAGGGGACGCTGATTGAGGCGGGCATCGCCAAGGGAGGCTTCCCCCACAAAAATGGGTCGCTGCCACGTGCCTGTGATCACCGCATGGCCATTGACGGTTCCCTCAAGGTCAATGCCTGGAGGGAGGAGGCTGGCAAAGGTACTGATGGGAAACTGTTGCAGAGTGAGTTGAGCCTTTTGAGTGCTGCCACCGATGGTGCCGTTCAATTGCAGTTGGCCGCCATTGGCTACCACCTCCATGGTGGAGAGGACTAACTGCTGTTGGGCAAAACGCCCGCGACTAAGGATGCGATCAATGGCATAGTTCCCCCACTGCCAGTCTTGACCGCTGAGATCAAAGTTCGCCACTAGACCTGACTGGGGAGTTTGGCTGAGGCTGATCTGGCCGCTGAAGTCCCCCTGCAGCTTAGACAGGGGGGGGATGAGGTGCGGGCGACGCACAAGGGCAGCTTGGGCTTGCAGCATTTCAATTTCTGCTAAGCGACGAATTTGGGTGAGCAGCAGTGCATCTGGCCCTGCCCCAGCAGAGGGGGTTCCCAAGTCGGCGGCGCTGCCATAGGTCTTAGTGTTACCTAGCCCCAAAACGGTGGCCAAGCCTGTGAGGTCTTCCAAATTCCCCTGAGCAATCCTAAGCTGAGCGGCTAAGCGTTGGGGTTGCAAATCGGCACTAAACTGGTATTGACTCTCGCCTTTTTGGAACTCTCCTTGCCCGAGGCTGAGGCGATTGGGGGCAAGGGCAAACTGAAAATCGAGGCGATCGCCCCGCCATGCCCCTAGCCCCGGGCGCTCAATGCTGAGGCTGCCTTGGCCACTGCTCCACCCTTGTAGGCGCAGTTGCCCTGATGCAGTACCAGCAATGATGGCGGTTTCCGGTAATTGCGGTGGCACGATGCGCAGACGCTCAAGGGGAAACTGCTGCAGGCGAATGGCCAACGCCTCCTCTTGACGCTGGCCAACAAGCCGCGCTTGCTGCTGCTGAATCTCGAAGGACTGGGGTTGCCACGCACTGTCAAGGTGTAGCTCAAGGCGATCGCCCCCTCCCTGCAAGCGCAACGATCCCCCCTGCTGTTGACTCAAGGCCACGGTACCGCGCAGAAGTGGTGCAAAGCGCAGGTCGTTTACGGCCAACTGCCGAGTTTGCAGCGTTCCCTGAAACTGAAGAGAGCCTAACGTGCCGCTGAGGTGTCCTTGCAGGCTACTGGTGCCGGCGATCGCGACGGGGATAGGCACAGCCGGCGTAAACAGCCCACTTAAAGCCCCTAGGGAAAGGTTGTCTGCCTGTACCCCTAGGTTCACCTGCCCGAGGGCAAGGGCATCCACATCCACCGCAATCGTCCCTTGGGCACGCACTCCCCCCAAGGTAGCCTCTTGGAGGCGTAGCTGTTGGCCATCCCACCCTAAGCGCGCCAGCAGGGGATCACCGGTGGGGGTTGGGCTGACCCTCAGGTTAGCTTGAGCTGTTATGGCACCAAGGTTTAGCTCATCAATGCGCCCTTGGGCGATCGCCTCTCCGTTTAATTGCCCATGGACTTGGTCGCTAAACTGGCGCAGAGCCACGTTGTGCGCCGTTGCCTCCAGTTGCCATCGCCCGGCCACCGCTTGGGCGCGACCTTGCAGAACGCCGGGGCGCAATTGCACCTGAAAATTCGGCACCAAGAGTTGAGTTTGGTTGATCTGAGCCACGCCCCTGAGGGGATACTGAGCCGTCGGCAATTCAAACGCTGCCTTGGCCAACCAGGTTTCAGGGGCAGCCACATCACCGCCAAAATCTATTTGGGCAAAGCCACGCCCCAAGGGAATTGGGGATGCTACGTCATAGGCAGCGGCGATCGCATCCAGGGCAACGTGACGAACCTGGGCACGCCCTTGGAACGTCCCATTCGGCTGCAACCTCAGGTCAGCATTCAGCGTGCCACCGCTTTGCAGCTCAGCCACAGCATTCGTAAGCTGTAGGCCCTCTAGGGAGGCAACAAAGGGAAGAGTGACCGATTGCAGACGGAATTGATCCACGTTTAGGGGGGTTTGGCTGCGGATTTCCCCTTGCACGTTGGGATTATCGAGAGCACCGCGAATTTCCAAGCGGGGAATGTGAACTCGACCGCCTAAGGGCACAGGAGGCTCTAGGTTGAAGGCGCTCAAGGTCGGTGCTAAATCCAGCGTGCCGACTTCCGCATCAATCTGCCAGCCGGTCTGTAGTCCCACTGTCCCTTTGGCGTGCCATTTCACATTGGCTACTTCTCCCCGGAGGTAGTGCAGCCGGACGCGATCGCCCTGTAATTGCAGATGGGCATTCACGTTCTTGAGGCTTTGGGGCACGTCTGTGCTGCGCAGATCTGCCCCCCGCAACCACACTTGGCCAGTAATGTCTGGGGTATCCGTGAGGGGGAATGCCACGCTGATGTGGCCGTCAAGTTGTCCCCGCTCGACCACAAGGGTTTCCGGTAAAATGCCAAAGTCATTAATGAGGGCAACGGCAATGGCTTTACCTTGGATGTGTAAGGCGCCTGTTGCAGTTGGTTGATCCCAGTCGCCCTCTAGCCGCCACTGCCCCCCCGTGGCTAAATTTCCCTCTAGTTGACCGCGTAGAGCCAAGTTTTTAGTGTCAGGGTTGAGGGTGACAGCGCCGTGGATGTTCTCAAGACGGTAGGCTGGCTTGCCAAAGGGCTGAACCACCACAGAGCCGTTGCGTAATCGCAGGGATAGCTCACCAAGGTCAAAGGGGGTCTCCTGATCCTGCGGCAGCATCAATTCGGTACGCCACCACTGCCCACGACTATCTTGAACGATGGTAATTTGCGGCTGTTGTAAGGTAATGCCAATGGTTAACTTTTGACCCGTGAGAATTTGCCACAGGTTAAAGGAGACCTCAATCCCCTTAAGGGTGGCGCTGTCGGGTTCAATTTGTCCTGCCGCCGTGTAGCTGGGAATCTCTGAGGCTCCAAAGCGGATAAAATTTAGCCCAACCTGCTCAACCTCGCCAATTTGTACCGGGCGATTCAGGCGTTTTTGCAGTTGTTGACTCATTTGGGGAGCCAGCTCGTAGTTCACAAACCACCACGCTCGCACGCCGCCAGCGATCGCCGCTGCACCCACGAGGACAACAGCCGTGCCCCACAGGCGCTGCCGACGACCCCAGCGAGATGCTTGCGATTGCTGTGTCATGATTGATGAATCCCTCACACCATGCCAATCCACCTACCGGCTTCATCCTAATACGGAAGATTGGCGGTTGTCTTTCGGATGTGAGTGCGCAGATCAGGTGCGCTGAACCAACCAGCCCAGCAACCCTAAAACAGCGACCACGGCATAGAAAGTGCTCACCACCTGCAATTCCGACCATCCCCCCAACTCAAAATGGTGGTGCAAGGGTGCCATCCGCAACAGACGTTTACCAACCCCATCAGGTCCTTTGGTGGCTTTGTAGTAGAGGACTTGAGCGATCACCGAAAGGGATTCCACAAAAAATAGGCCACTGACAATGAAGAGTTCCCACAACTGCTGACTGGCTAACCCCAACCCCGCTAGCACTGCCCCTAGCGCTAACGAGCCGGTATCCCCCATAAAGACCCGCGCTGGATGGTGGTTGTGCCAAACAAAGCCAAGACAAGCCCCACTCATGGTGGCTGCGAGAATTTGCAGATCGGGGTGAGTGCCCATGATTGTTCCAAGGGCAAGCAGGGCGATCGCTGCGGTGCCGCCTGCTAAACCATCGAGACCATCGGTAAGGTTGAGGGCATTCCCCTGCGCCATTGGCACAAAAACTGCTAGGGGAATAAACCCAACCCCCAGCGGCCACACCCAGCCCCAAGGTGCAGTAATGGTTGTTGCCGCCGGTTGAGTGCCCACTAGCCATGCACAAAAAAGCGCAGCCCCCACCGCTTCCAGAAGCAACCGCAGCCGCGCAGACATCCCCCTATTGGATTTGCGTCGTAACACTTGCCAGTCATCCCMCCAGCCAATGGCAGCGTACCAAACCGCCAGCAGGGCGATCGCCACCACCGACCCTGAGAGTTGCCCCACAGCCAGAGATGCCCAGAGGACAGCTAAGAGTAACCCTGTGGGTACAAAAAAAATCCCCCCCATTGTCGGCGTACCCGACTTTTTCAGGTGAGATTGGGGGCCATCTTCACGAATCACCTGTCCCGTTTTTAGCTGCCGCAGTAACGGCACAACCCCAACACCGATCAGCACTGTCAAAGTAAAGCTCACCAGCAGTGGCAAGGTCAAGGTTTGCAGGGGTGCGTCCCAGCGATCGCCACCGACATCATAGGCAACGGCAGCCATGAGTAAACCCGCACTCAGGAGGCCAAACAGCCACCACCCAGTCAAGAACTGCGGTGCCACAGCCGTTTTTGTTGGGGGCATTGTTGCTTCACCAGCGCATCACTCTAGCAATTAGTAGTTAGGATTGACTTCTCCCCTCCTTGAAAGAGAGGGGATTCCCAAAGGATGCTACGCAACGGGCTGAAGCCGCGTTGCTTCGCTTTTCCCTTGAGCTGTCACCCACAACTTAATGCGGGTGGGAGCAGTCAAAGACCCCCTACTCACCTCAAGCATCTCTGCTATTGGGACTACGTTTATGTTCGGTTTGTGGTTTCGCACTTTTCAACACTAGCCAGTTCGATACGCTCAACATCCTGCCATTGCTTGCAGTGGTTTAGGCTTGCCGCCAAAGCGGTAGTGACTTACTTGCCGGGATTTCTCCGTACTAGGATGTTTCTTCGCGTAGTTGATACGCCTACTTTCCACGTCTCTAGTTTAACACATAGAGAGGGCTAAAGCCCCCTGAGTTGGCTGTATCCCCTCGCTAAAGCGGAGGGGTTTTAGCCCGCCCACATCACTCCTATAAGCATGGATAAAATTCCACATTTGGAACTGCTGTCACACCCCTTTGCTGATCTACGTCACAGGGGATCTGTGTGTTCTGTGGCACACTAAGCAGTAAGGTTTCTGATAGACCCTCATGTTCAACCCTCTCACCGTTCGTTTTTGGGGGGTGCGCGGCAGCATCCCCTCTCCGGGTTCTCACACCGTTCGCTATGGCGGGAATACCCCCTGTGTGGAAATCCAAGCCAACGGTCAGCGCATTATTTTTGATGGCGGTACAGGGTTACGGGTTTTAGGCGAGCACCTGATGGCGCAATTGCCCGTTTCTGCCCACCTCTTTTTTACCCATACCCACTGGGATCACATTCAAGGGTTTCCCTTTTTTCAGCCCGCCTTCGTTCCGGGGAACCAATTTCACATCTACGCCGTTCCGGGTCAAAATGGTCAGGGTATTGAGCGCCGTCTCAACGATCAGATGCTACATCCTAACTTTCCGGTTCCCTTACAGATTATGGGGGGCGACCTTCACTTTCGCGATCTAGAGATTGGCGAGCAGGTGCCCCTAGGGGACGGGGTTACAGTCAGCAATCAAGCGTTGCACCATCCGGGGGGTGGCGTGGGTTACCGTGTGAGTTGGCAGGGGATCCATGTGGCCTACATCACCGACACAGAGCATTTACCCGATCAACTCCATCCCGGCGCCTTAGCCTTGGCCGATCACGCCGATGTCATGATCTACGATGCTACCTACACCGACGAGGAATATTACCATCCCCGTCAAAGCAAAGTTGGTTGGGGGCACTCCACATGGCAAGAAGCCATTAAATTAGCGGCAGCGGCTAGCGTCAAGCAGCTCATCCTATTCCATCACGATCCCAGCCACGATGATGATTTCCTTGATGTCATTGGTGACCTAGCGCGAGAGCGGTTCCCCCAAACCCTCTTGGCACGGGAAGGCTTAGTCATCTCCGTCTATCCAAATGTGATACACTTCCCAGCGACGGCTCAAGCAAGCTAAACTCACCGTGTTACCTGTCGTTATTCTGCCGGGATATCTAGCCCCTGCTTCGGATTACTATCCTCTCCGGGATGAGTTGCGACGGCTGGGGTGGATAGTCGAAGTGGTGCCGCTAAAGGTGCGCTCATGGCTGCCTACCTTGGGCGGCCGACCTGTGACCCCTATTTTGCGAGTCTTAGAAGCAACTGTTCAATCTGTCTTAACTACCAGTGGTGCAAGTCATGTCACACTGATTGGCCATTCCGCAGGGGGCTGGATTAGTCGGATTTACCTTGGCGATCAGCCCTATGAGGGGCAGGTATGGGCAGGGCAGCAGCGGGTGCGTACCCTCATTACCTTAGGCACCCCCCACACCAGTCAAGAACGCTGGACGCGCCGTAATCTCGAGTTTGTCAATACAACCTATCCAGGGGCGTACTACTCCCACATTCGCTATGTTTGTTTGGCGGGCAAAGCCATTTATGGTACACCCTACGGCTCCTTTGCCAATTGGTTTACCTATCAAAGCTATAAACTCACCTCTGGGGAAGGCGCCTGCTGGGGAGATGGGGTTACCCCCGTAGCCGCTTCGCACTTGGCAGGGGCACACAACCTGACCTATGACGGTGTATTGCACGCCCCTCGCAGTCGGCTGCGCGATCGCCCCGATGCCCCGTGGTACGGCTCCCCTGAAATCATCGCCTCATGGCAGTCTTATTTAGACATTTAGCTTGAGCAAAAACCGCAAGACCCCTCCGCTTCAAATCTTTGATTGATGACCCAGCCTAAAATTCCTTTTCTAAAGTGGTCAACGGCTCTCCACAGCCAGATTTTGTTTTTTTGAGCCGACATAAGGTGTGGATCCCATGGCAGGATTTAGTCAATGCTGGGCTGCGCAATCTTGGGGGCGATCGCGAAATTATTGCTGGGGTTGAGCACGTTTCTCTCCGGTCCCTTGCGCCGGACATTACCTTTGAGCGGGATGATGCAGCACTGATATTGCGGCTGCAAACACCTGCAGCAGCCCTAGAAACGGGCGTGGTCAACTTTAACCCCAGTAACGCACCTAGCGGCATTCTCTACAGTCAGCCGTTGAGTGCCTATCTGAACTATGGGGTGAACTGGCAAGATTTTGAAACTTTGGAGGTAGGCGGAGAACTGGTCATTAGCTTTGGTGGCAATGCCTTTGCTAGTGGTTGGTTTATTGATGCCAATAATGGGTTTCAGCGCGGTCTGACTAACATGGTGTTTGATAATCCCAAACACTTAACCAGTCTTGTGATTGGCGATACGTTTGTAAACTACTCCCAGCTAAAGCAGAGAGCTTTTAGTAGCCCTGCAGTTAGCAAGCCAACCGCGAGCCTCTGGGGTGGTTTACAACACCCCCAATCGACCGTTACCAGTGCCTTGAACAACCGTTTCTGGTGTCCGCAGTACAATTATAACCTAAAACAACTGAAGTTGCTAAAGGAGCTTTCCTCCCCGCACTGAAGTACGGGGCTTCCAGCCCTACCCGATGTGAGGGAGAACTGCCGCAGTGTAGAAGCCAAAATTTGTCCTAACCGAATAGACAACCGCCATAGATCGTTAAGGAGATTCTCTAATGTCTCAAACCCCAAATCTAAGCTCCCTCTATGACCAAGATATTTTGTTGTGGTCAGAAGATACGGTTGCCAAGCTGAAAGCACGGGACTTTGACCATCTGGATATTGAGCATTTGATCGAAGAGGTAGAGGCATTGGGGATCTCTCAGAAAAAGGAATTGATTAGTCGTTTAATTGTTTTACTAGAACATTTATTAAAACGGTTATATGTGAACTTGCCCGGTGACTACAATGGATGGGAGCGAACAATTCGGACTCAGCGTTCGGAACTAGAAGTTTTATTAGATACCGCACCGAGCTTAAGCAATCGATGGGAACTCAGTTTTGATAAGGCTTGGCAAATTGCGCTTAAAAATGTACGGAAGGAATATCCTCAAGTCTCTTTTCCGGATGCATGGAGTTACGATCGCGCCATCGAGCAATTATTGAATAATGACTTTTGGCTGCAATCCACTGAGGAGAATTAGTATGCCATCCAATCTCTATGAAACTGATTTTTACGCCTGGACACTGGAGCAGTCAAAGTTGCTTAAGGAAGGCGATTTTAAGCATCTGGACATCCCAAATTTGGTGGAGGAAATTGAGTCATTGGGGAAGCAACAGCGTCAGGAACTGAGAAACCGACTCGGTGTTTTAATTGGGCATCTTTTGAAGTGGGATTATCAGCCCGACAAGCGCAGCAAAAGCTGGCGCGTGACCATTCAAATCCAACGTCGTGAAATCGAAGATCTGTTGGACGAAAACCCTAGCCTCAAGCCCTATTTGTTAGAGGCGATCGCTAAGGGATATAAAGCTGGAGTCGATCTAGTACGGCTAGAGACTCCCTTGGATTATGAGGATTTGCCGAAGACTTGTCCTTATACATGCGAGCAACTGTTCGATCCAAATTTTCCCGCTGATTTGAATTCAATGATCTGAGTTAGGACTTGAATATATGCCATCCAATCTCTACGAAACGGATTTCTATGCCTGGACACTGGAGCAGTCAAAGTTGCTTAAGGAAGGCGATTTCAAGCATCTGGACATCCCAAATTTGGTGGAGGAAATTGAGTCATTGGGAAAGCAGGAACGTCGAGAACTGGAAAGTCGCTTAGGAATTTTAATTGGGCACCTGTTGAAGTGGCACTACCAACCGGAACAGCGTAGTAAAAGTTGGCGAGCCACAATTCGCGAGCAACGGCGAGCAGCACAAAAACTAATCGGTCAAAACCCTAGCCTCAAACCCTATCTGACAGAGATAATTGCCGATGCTTATGAATCTGGTAAGGATTTAGTTGTGGGTGAAACCCCTTTAGACTATGAGGATTTACCCCAAAGTTGTCCCTATACACCCGAACAACTCTTTGACCCTAACTTTCCCACTGATTTGACCCCTGCTTAATTTGCTGGCATTTAGCTATTGATTAAGCATAACTCGGACGATAGAGCCGGAATTATTGGTAGCAGCTTCTATCTTAAATAGTTTTTTATTTGACTTTATGATTCGTCAGAAAGTAACAGCTCATTGCAATATGTTTTATGTTTACTCAATGCCTGTTCCTCGGCTTCAAGAAGGGGATAAATGGTTTGCTGAAATTGTGGAGCGGGCGGCGAAGCTGATTTGCACTACGCCGGAGTTTGAGGATTTGTGGGCGGCGGTTTTCCCTCATCCCCTAACCCCTTCTCTCAAGGGGGGAGAAGGGGAACCGGACAGTACTCTTGCTCCCCTCTCCCGTTCTGGAGCTGGAGAAGGGGGACAAGACCATCCACTCTCTCCCTCTTTGGGAGAGGAATGTAGGGTGAGGGCTAACGAGGGGCGTGGCGTTACCGACGAAGCTGAACGGGCAAAATTGCGGGCGGAACTGGATGGCATCATTGCCCATTTGTATGGTCTCACCGAAACCGAATTTGTCCATATTCTCAGCACTTTTCCCCTAGTGCCCGAAGACACTAAACAAGCGGCTCTCCAAGCTTACCGTGAGTTAAGGTGAACTACCGCTCCTCATCGCTACGGGCTAGATAAGCGGCTTCCTTGTTCAACGGGGACAGCATCTAACAAAACCGACGTTTTACCAGATGACTTACGTTCCCTCCCAAAGGCAGTAGAGCGAGTTCCTAACTCCAATATCCGCAAGGCTTCATTGTACTTGAGCATGGTGCAAAACATCCCCCAACCACCGTCACTAATCGCTTTAGCGAGGTTGGGATTTCGCACCATCCCCTTCACATAAAGATTCTCTACAGCAATCACTTGGTTGTCGTTGACTATCTTGCGGGATAGCTTGTGTAGAAAATCTTCACGACAGCGAGCTATTTTACTGTGAACGCGAGCGACTCGCTGTCGAGCTTTATCGCGATTGTTGCTTCCCTGCTTTTTGCGAGAAAGCTTCTTCTATTTGCGCTTTAGGTTACGAGCATGTTTGGCTAAGTGTCGAGGATGATCAAACTTTGAGCCGTCACTCGTAATTGCGAAGTGAGTCAGCCCTAAATCTATGCCTATTGCTTTCCCCTCAGGACTAGGAGGAGGTTGCTCTCGGCCATCCTCAACGAGGAGGGACACATAGTACTTCCCATCTGGATTGAGCGAAACCGTAGCCGATTTGATTTTTCCCTCAAACTCTCGATGTTGACAGCAGTACAACGTCCCAACGTTTCCAGGGAGTTTAACGTAATCCCCTTCTACTTTGACGTTTTGAGGGTAGGTCATCGATTGACGACCTTTTTTGGATTTGAATCTTGGTAGCTTAGCTCTTCCCTCAAAAAAGTTCTTGTAAGCCGTGGATAAATTTAGAGCCACAACTTGCAAGCACTGCGAGTAAGCTTCCTTCAGCCAAGGGTGCTGCTTCTTTAGGCTAGGGAGTACTCCCTGAATAGCTGAGCGTGATAACCCTTTCCCAGTTGATTGGTAGGTTTCTTGGCACAAGTTGAGCGAATAATTCCAGTACCAGCGACAGCAGCCAGAGCTTTTGGCTAAGGCTAATCTCTGTTCGTTGGTTGTTGTTATTGGTCGCAATTCATCCCACGATTCGCCTGCTGTAGCATCGGGGACTTCTTGCTACATGTCGTTAAAACAGTGGCGATCGCGCCTTTTAGTTCCGCCTCGCTCAGGTGGGTAACAACAAAGACCTCTTGCACCGTTTTGCCACGGCGTGCAATGACCTTGAAGCCTCCCTTAATGGGCACTGACACTCGCAGGTGCAGGTGGGGAGACTTGCCTTTGACCGGGGCAATCACCCCCGGAGTGAGGGTGGTAATGCCCGCTACCTTGGCCAACTTTTCTAGGACGGGAATCAGCCCCTCAATATGGGTAGAGTGATTCAGAACAACTCGACCAGTTGCCGCTGCCATTAGGGTAACCACCGTGCTTGCAGACCGGGTGCCAACGGTTCTGGCATCCCAACTGTAATCTTATCCTGATTTAATTCTAGGGGGAAAAGCCAAATTTGGTGCTGTTGGGGCTGGGGTTGCTCAGAGCGTGGGGGTGCCTCGCCAGTATCAGGGGTGGGTAGCTCCCCTAGGAGATCGGGGGAACCCTCTAGGGGGGCAGTATCCCCATACAGATCGCTATTGTCAATGGTATCGGGAGTTGAGTGACCCTCGGCATAGTCCACGGCCAAGGTGCGCCCATCGGGAGACAAGCTCAGGTATAAGTCCTGCTGTGGAGCAAAGTCCTTGAGCTTGTATAACTGCTTAGTTTTCAGGTCAAAGAGTCCTAAATAGGGTACCTCACGGTATGTTTCGTCCCCTTCAATCCGCGTCAGAATCACATAAAGGTGCTCTGCTCTAGGGTCAAACTGCGCTGCAAGGATGGAGCCATTCACGGTCAACAACTCTTCATGGGTACCAAAAATGTTCACCACGTATAGCGATCGCGAGAAATTCGGATTAAACTTCACCACCGCAACCTTGCGACCATCGCGGCTAAAATCGAGAACCATGCCGTACTGCGGGAGAAAGTCAAAGGCGGTTTCCTTACTCTCAGGCACCAACGGCACGATCGCCAACCCCTGACCTTGGGCAATAATAAGATGCTGGTTATCAGGGGCAATGCGGAAATCTCCCGCCGCCGCTTGGTTTAGACGGCGGGGCTGAAAGTTGCGATCCAGCAGCCACAGGGAACTCTCCATTGGTTGCAGACGATTAACCCGCTGCACAATAATTTTGCTGCCGTCGTTTGCCAACTGAAAGCGTAGATTTTGGTAGTCGCTATTGTCGAGAATTAAGGAGAGCTCGCCAATAGGGCGCGGTTGACGGCGCGGACGGTCTGGGGCATTGAAATGCAGACCCGTGGTAACCGTATAAAGTTGGGGGTCAAAGCTCATTTGTTCGCCCCGCTCACTAGCACTAAAGAGAATGCGATCGCCAGCGGGATAGGGCTGAAAATCAAACACCCGTAAATTAGGGGGGCTCAAAAAGGTTTTTTGTTGCAGGGTCAGGTTATAGAGAATGAGTCGTCCTTCCTCCACCCCTGAGCCAAGATATACAAGGACGCGATCGCGACTGCGGAACTGGCCCTGAAAGGCTTGCATGGGTTTACCTTGGGGAACTGAAACCGCTTCATCAAGGGAGAGCTGAAAGGTTTGGCCGTAGGGAATAGGCTGGGTCAGCGTGTAGGCAAAGCGCCGCCCTGACCAACTAGCTTTACCTGCGAGGGGCGGTTCAATCCTTAAGTGTTGCGTCACCGACGACCAATCCATGAGACGATTAAACGCCAAGATAAAGGCACGATCGTCAGCACCAATATCGCGGTTTTGCCAAGTAAAGTAGCGCACTTGGGCATGGGTGCGATCTCCCCCCCAAAGCAGAAGCAGCGTGAATAGCGCCGCCACCAACATGACTCCTAGGGCAGCTTTATCTAGCGGTTGCGGGAAGGGCAGACGCGAGGGACGCATTAGCACAGCGAGGCAGACACACTAGCACCATACCAGATTGCTTCGATTTGCTGAATCATGGCTGCTGCTGCCTCAGGGGTATCGAGCAACACAGTCAGGTGCCCCAGCTTACGCCCCGCGTAGGCCTCTTTCTTGCTGTACCAGTGCAAATGTGCGTGGGGAAGAGCCGCTAGAGCCATACATTTAGCAGTGTAATCTACCTCCGCCGCTGCTAACCCCAGCAAATTCACCATGACTGCTGCCGGAGTATGCATCGCCGTGCTGCCAAGGGGCTGCCCACTCACTGCCCGCAGATGTTGGGCAAACTGGCTGGTGGCACAGGCATCAATCGTATAGTGACCCGAATTATGGGTGCGGGGGGCAATTTCATTCACGAGCACCTGCCCGGTGGCGCTTAAAAAGAACTCTATGCCAAAGATCCCGACTGCCTCTAGGGCATTCAAAATCTCCGTTGCCATGCGCTCCACCTGCTGGACAATGGCTGGCGTAACCGCGGCTGGGGCAATCACGCGCCGACAAATTGCGTTGACCTGCTGGGTTTCTACCACTGGATAGAGGGCAATCTCCCCCCGGGGCGATCGCGCCGCCATAATCGCCAGCTCATGGGTATAGGGAACAAACGCCTCTGCAAGAAAGTGCTGCGCTGGGATCTCTGGCCATCGCTGCCGAAACTCTTGCCACGCCGCCTCCGTGCGGATTAAAAACGTGCCCTGACCATCGTACCCATGGCGGCAGGCCTTAATCACGCAGGGTAGCACGGTTGGCCACTCTTCTAAGTAGGTGAAGGCCGGGATCGGAATCCCCAACTCTTGCAGAAAGCGTCGTTGCTGATACTTATCTAGCAGGGGTGCCAAGGAAGACAAGGTCGGATAAAAACAGACTCCTTGCGTTGCAAGGGCGTGTAGCGCGCCCAGATCGACAAATTCGTTTTCAAAAGTGATGACCTCTGTGTGGGCAGCCAACCGCTGGGTGGCCATCACATCACTGACCGCACCGTAAATTACCCCCGCCGCAACCGCTACGGCTGGATCCTTAGGGTCGGGGGTTTGCACCCAAAGGCTGATCCCCATCTCCTTGGCCGCTAACCCCAACATCCATGCCAACTGGCCACCACCAATGACACCAATGCTTGGAATAGGGGATTGTCCTGAGTTCACCATGCAATATGTAATGTACAACCTCACTATTGTCGTAATTTCGAAGCTGGGGCGATCGCCCTCAAATAAATTAGTAAAGAAAAATAAATACAGTTTACCAATTATTTAGTTTTGAAAACAAGAATTTAGATCACTCCCTCTTCCTAGTCAAAAACTATAGATTAATGCTTAAGCCCTTGCATTTTATTTCAATTGTTAAGGGTTTTGTCATCTATATACATTAGATTCATTACGACTATGACTACGACTCTCCAGCGCCGCGAAGGCGCAAATCTGTGGGAGCGGTTTTGTAATTGGGTCACCAGCACCGATAACCGGCTCTATGTGGGCTGGTTTGGGGTGATCATGATCCCAACGCTGCTAGCCGCAACCATTTGCTTTGTGATTGCCTTCATTGCTGCTCCTCCGGTGGACATCGATGGCATCCGTGAACCTGTGTCCGGGTCGCTTATCTACGGCAACAACATCATCACGGGTGCTGTGGTGCCCTCCAGCAACGCCATTGGCTTGCACTTCTACCCCATCTGGGAAGCCGCCTCTCTCGATGAGTGGCTTTACAACGGTGGTCCTTACCAGTTGATCATCTTCCACTTCTTGCTGGGTGCCTCCTGCTACATGGGTCGGCAGTGGGAACTCAGCTACCGTCTGGGGATGCGTCCTTGGATTTGCGTTGCCTACTCTGCTCCCTTGGCGTCGGCCTTTGCCGTGTTCTTGATCTACCCCATTGGTCAAGGCAGCTTCTCCGATGGTATGCCCCTCGGTATCTCCGGTACCTTCAACTTCATGTTGGTGTTCCAAGCTGAGCACAACATCCTGATGCACCCCTTCCACCAGTTGGGTGTGGCCGGTGTCTTTGGTGGCGCTCTGTTCTCCGCCATGCACGGGTCCTTGGTGACCTCCAGCTTGATTCGTGAAACCACCGAAACCGAGTCGCAAAACTACGGTTACAAATTTGGCCAAGAAGAAGAGACCTACAACATCGTGGCTGCCCACGGTTACTTTGGTCGTTTGATCTTCCAATACGCCAGCTTCAACAACAGTCGGGCGCTGCACTTCGTCTTAGCCGCTTGGCCAGTGGTGGGGATTTGGTTCGCCGCTTTGGGGATCAGCACCATGGCCTTCAACCTGAACGGTTTCAACTTCAACCACTCGGTGATTGATTCCAAAGGGAATGTGATCAACACTTGGGCCGACATCATCAACCGTGCCAACTTGGGGATGGAAGTGATGCACGAGCGCAATGCGCATAACTTCCCGCTTGACTTAGCCAGTGCTGAGTCTGCCCCTGTGGCCATGATTGCCCCGAGCATCAACGGCTAATTGCTCAAGAGCCTAGAAGATTACTCAATCTCTATTTCTAACCGTCTCTCGTTGGAGGGGCGGTTTTCCGTATCTGTTCTCTGCCTGCTACTGCGGTTTTTATGGCTTCAAGCGCCGCTGGTATTCTCAAAGGGATGGTTGGCGACCCTTCCCTCGCCACGTTGCTTTGGCGCATGCAGTGGCGTGGGGCAGGAATATCCATACGCCTTTGGCGGGGCGAAGGAAGCCTGCGCTGTACCCGTGGATCAGCAGCGTTGGGAGGATGTCACTGGCGGATACTCTAGCTACTGTGGGCGGCAAGAATGGCTGCCGCTAGTTTTTCGGGTACTTCTTGCAAATGGTCAAACTCCCAGTGAAAACCCCCAGCCCCCATGGTGATTGAGCGCAGCTCCACAACGAAGTCATGCATTTCTGACTGTGGCAGGTAAGCCTCAATTTGCTCCCACCCCGGCCAGTCTGCCTTTTGGTCGTAACCCAGCACTTGCCCCCGGCGACCCGTGAGGGCTTGCATGACTTTAGCAGTAAAGGCTTTGGGCACCCACACGTGCACCCTCATAATTGGCTCTAGCAGTTGCGGCTCGCACTGAGGAATACCCGCTTGCATGGCGAGGCGGGCTGCTTGGCGGAACGCTTGCTCGGAGCTATCCACAGAATGATAGGAGCCATTGGTGAGGGTCACCGCCAAGTCCACCATCGGAAAGCCCAACGGGCCATGGTTGAGAAATTCCCGCACTCCCTGCTCAACCCCAGGAATATATTGCTTGGGCACCACACCCCCCACAATGGTTTCAGCAAACTGAAAACCGCTGCCGCGACTGAGGGGGGCAATGTCTAGATAGACATCCCCAAATTGACCATGGCCGCCGGTCTGATGCTTATAGCGCCCATGGCTGTTGTGGGTGCTACGCCGGATGGTTTCTTTGTAGGGCACGCGCGGCAGATGGGTTTGCATGGGCAGGTTGTACTTCCGCCGCAGGCGATCGAGGGCGATGTGCAGGTGAATTTCCCCTTGTCCCCAAAGGATAATTTCGTGGGTGTCGCCGTGGTGTTCCCAGCGTAGAGCCGGATCTTCTTCTAGGAGCTTTTGCAGCGCCGTGGTTAGCTTGACTTCATCACTGCGTTTGGTGGGGGTAATGGCTAGGGCATAGACCGGCTCAAGCTGTTCGGCGCGCGGGAGAGCCGCTGCTTGACCATCCAGACTAAGGGTGTCACCGGTGGCAATTCCCTCTAGGCGTGCCAAGAGGACAATGTCGCCAGCGGTGGCTTGATTTTGGGATTGTAGTTGGTGCCCAAGGGCGCGATACATCCCGCCAATACGCACACCGTTAAGGCTCATGCCATCGGTGAGGGTGCCCTGCCACACGCGTACCAAGGAGAGCTTGCCGCCCCCTTGGGGTAAATAAAAGGTTTTCAAGACCTGTGCCAAGGGGGCATCCCCAGCGAGCTGACGACGAGCCGCCGTCTCCTGCGCGGCGGGTGCTTCCCGCTCTAGGGCGGCTAGGAGGGGGCGCACGCCGTAATCTGTTTGGGCGCTGCCAAAGAAGACGGGGACAATGAGGTCGGCTCCTAGCTCCCAGCGCAAATCCGCCATAATTTCGCTCGTGGGTGGGGCAATGTCCTCCAGTAGCTCTTCTAGTAGGTGATCATCGTAGTTGGCTAGGGCTTCAAGGAGTTCAGCCCGCGCTGCTTGCTCCACAGTTCGCAGGGCATTGGGGAAGGGCACTAGATCGGCGGCAGCACCCGCGTGGTAGTGGTAGGCGTCTTCACTGACAAGGTCGATGTAGCCTAGCAAATCATCACCGTTCCAGATGGGGTATTGGTGGGGCACCAGTGGCCGCGTGGAGACCTGACGATAGGCAGCCAGAATGTCCATAAAGGAATCGTGAGAGCGCTCCATCTTATTCACAAAGAGAATATGAGGGATCTGCCAGTCGTCAAGACATTTAAATAGGGGGGTGAGGGTAAAGGCGCGATCGCTGAGGGGTTCGCACACCACAATGGCCATATCAACTCCGATAAGGGCATTGAGGGTTTCTTGGAGCAACTCTACTGAGCCGGGGCAGTCTAGCAAAGTCATCTCTAGCTCCCCCCAGTGGGCATAGGCCACGTTGATTTCTGTGCCCATGTGGCGATCGCGGGCTTCAGGGCTGCTATCGAGGAGGCTGCTGGCCTTGCCATTGATGGTTTGGGTGAGGCGTAAAATACTGTCGAGAAGGGTTGTCTTACCGCTGTTGTAGCTGCCTATCAGGGCAATGTTGCATTGTCTTGCCATCGGACACCTGCCTTTTGATTTGCCATTCGGGTCAAAATTGTCCAGAATAGACCCTTAGTTTCTTGTTTATATAAATTCTCACGCTGTGGCGATCGCCACGGGCGGAATTTGCAGCATCTCTTAAGGGATGCGTAAACAACCATTAAGCGTCGGTTAATTGTTGCGAGGAGGACTCACTCACGATGAACTTACGACAGATGTGCTGCCTAGGGGCGATCGCTGTGACCTTAGGGGTTGCCACCCCTGCGGTTGCTAATAGTCAATTGGCCGTGCTCATGCAGGAAGGTCGTCGTTTGGTGGAGGCGGGCAGCTACGATCAAGCCCTTGCGGTCTATCAGCAACTCCTGCAAAGCGATAGTCGCAATCCTCGTGTTCATTCTGCCCTTGGGTTTATTTATGCCCAGCGGGGGCAATTTGCGGAGGCTGCCCGTGCTTACCAGCAAGCCATTGAACTCGATCGCCAAAACCCAGACTTTTACTATGCCTTGGGCTACAGCCTAGGGATGATGGGGGAAAACCATGGAGCTGCTGCCGCCTATCGCCAAGCCATTCGCCTCAATAATCGCAATGCTCAAGCCTACGAAGGGCTGGCGGTGATTTTGGCACGCATTGGCGACCCCCAAGGGGCGATCCAAGCCTACCGCTCTGTGATTAGCTTAGAGCCACGCAGTTGGTCTGCCCATAAGGGATTAGGCGTGCTCTTGCTCCAGCAGCGCAACGTGGCGGAGGCTCTTACCACGCTCCGGCAAGCTGCACGTTTAGCCCCCAATAATGCCTCGGTGCAACTGAATTTGGGGATGGCACTGTTGGCGGCTGGAGACCCAGCCAGCGGTTGGCAGGCCATTGACCAAGCGATGGCAATGGGTCAGCGAGATCTAGACCTACTAGAGCAAATTGCTGAGCTAGCCGCAGCGGCGAATGAACCCCAGCGCGCTGTACAAGCCTATCGCCGGATGATTTCCCTGAATCCAGAGCGCCTTCTCACCTATATCCAGTTAGGAGATCTGCTGATGCAGCAAAATAACCCTCTGGAGGCGGCTGCCACCTACCGCCAAATTACCCGCATTAGCCCCACCAACCCTGAAGGGTTCTATAAGCTCGGACGCGCCTTGGCAGTGCAAGGTCGTCGCTCAGAGGCGCGTAGTGCCTACCAAACGGCACTAAAACTCTACCGAGAACAAAACAATCCTCAGGGGGAGACCAAGGTCAAAGAGGCAATGCACCAACGTAACTAAGGGCAGTTAGAGCGCCCCGGGGCGGGGACGCACAACTCCCACTCAGCATTAAAGGGTTCATAGCCAATGGCCAGACCAGCACGCTCAACCTGTTCGCGTACCTGCTCAAAGCAGGGGAAGCCATCGGGACGCACGGCAATGATCACGTATTCGCGATCGCCCCGGTTGCGCAGGTTGGCAAGGTAAATCGCCAGCAATGACGTGTTGCTGGCTAACTGCGATTGGAGAACCAGTTGCCGTTGGGGATGGATGACGACCCCATCGCGGCGGCATTCTAAATAGCGGGGGGCGCGACCATCATTTTGGGCTGTTTCCCGCGCCAAAATTTGGACGGTAGTGCGCTCGCGGGTGAGGCTGCTGACGCTAATGACCACCACCAGTAGGATCAGGGTGCCAATCGTACAGGCCAAAATCGACAGAAAGGGAAACAGATCCAGTTGCAGGGGTTGACGGCGCACAAACAGGGTTAAATAATTTTGGGCACACGGAAAAAGTCATCTTCGCGATCAGGGGCGATCGCCAGCAGGTCTTCGCGGTTTGCGTCGGTGGTCAAGGTGTCGGGACGGGTTACATTACTCACTTCAATGGCACGGGTGGTGGGTGCCACAGTGCTAACCTCCAGTTCACTAAGCTGGTTCACGTAGTCAAGAATGCTATCTAGCTGAGCCGTGAGGGCGGCAATTTCGCTTTCCTCAATGGCTAAGCGCGCTAAGTGAGCCACCTTGCGCACATCCTCTGCGGTAATCACTTTAGTTCCCATGGGTTGCTACCTAGAAATACACATCCATGCTGGATCGCCCGGTGGTTTTCAGCCAGTTCTGTGCCTCAATGTAGTTATTAGGGGCAAGCTGAATCGCCCGTTTCCAGTAGTCCGCTGCCCGATCAAATAACTGCTCTGCCTCCTCGGAGTTCTGTTGCTCCTCAGCCAGTGTCCCGAGATAGTGATAGATAACCGCCACGTTATTGAGGGCTTGGGGCATCCGCGGATTTAGATCAAGGGCTTGGTGATAGTAGGCCAATGCCTTCTCGTGCTCACCGTTACTGGCGTGGATCAGGCCAATGTTGTACAGGATATAACTGCGATCGTTGGGGTCTTCTTCCAGTTCAAGAGCTGCTTCATAATTTTCCAGTGCCTCGGCGTACTCACCATCCGCCTGCGCTGACATCCCGTCGCGATAGTAGGCAAAGGCGGTTTTGGCTTGGGAGCTGGTGGGCAAAACCTTGAGAATGAGATCGGCCATGACCGTAAAGGTTTTGTCAATGAAGTTATCGTTCCGTTGCGATCGCGGCATAGTACGTAGGGAGTAGTCTTTTGCTTAGTGTATCAAAGGAACTACGACCCGCAGCAACTCGCCTCGCTAGGTTACAGCAGGGCAAACAGATCGCTATCTAGGTCGTAGCCAAAGATAGCGGCCATGGCCTTCACCTTTTCGGGGGCGGCGTAGCCGTGGGCTTGCAACCATTGCCACAGGGTAAAGACCTTGGCCATAACAAAAATATCAAGGGCTTGGGGGTTAAACACAATGCCCTGCTGCGGATGAAACTCGTGGGGAATCAGCATAGCGGCATAGCGAACCAGTTCCCCCTCTGACCAGTTGAGCAGGTAGGGCAGCCACGGATAGCAAACATCGGCACGAATAAACCAGAGACGCACCGGGGCAAGCTCTGATAACTCTAAATCGGGGTCCTCGTCAGGGCGAGGATACTCAATGGTAAAGCTTAGGGACTGATGGTGCTCAAGCAGGGTACCTGCGGCCATCAGTGGCTCCAAGGCAGCACTGAGGGGCGTCAGATCAAGGCGATCAATCGTGTCTGGCTTAAGCGCAATGGCGATCGCCACAGGAACGCTCCCCTCGCATTTTTACCAATTTACAAGCACCCTATAGCACTTGCTGCACTTCAGCAATTTCGGGAATCGACTCTTTTAACTTGCGTTCAATCCCCATACGCAGGGTCATCGTTGAACTGGGGCACGACCCACAGGCTCCCTGCAACCGCAGCCGCACCACTGGACCTTCAATTTCGACAAGCTCAACATTGCCGCCGTCCGCCATCAGGTAAGGGCGCAGTTCATCAAGAACTTTTTCAACATTTTCATTGCACAGTTCAAGGGTTGCTGCCATAGTTACTGTCCTTAGCCTGTCGTTAGCCGAAGTACATTACATCTAGGGTAATTCTATCACTACACGGTGGTAAGCCAAACGTAACAATTTCTTGGGGTGCTAATGGATCCAAGTCTAGGGAAATCCTAGGGGCGATCGCCGGAATCGGAACCTCACAACGGTACAATGGTAGCTTGGTGAACTGCACGGTAGGACATGATTTCCAGTAATGATTTTCGCCCGGGTGTGAGTATTGAGCTAGATGGTTCCGTCTGGCGGGTTGTTGAGTTTTTACACGTCAAGCCCGGTAAAGGCTCGGCCTTTGTGCGCACCAAATTAAAAAACGTGCAGACGGGGAATGTAATTGAGCGCACCTTTCGTGCTGGGGAAACGGTTCCCCAAGCCACCCTAGAAAAACGCACCATGCAACATACCTATAAAGATGGCGAAGATTTCGTCTTTATGGATATGGAAAGCTACGAAGAGGCACGGCTGTCGCCGAGTCAGATGGGCGATCGCGCCAAGTACCTCAAAGAAGGCATGGAAGTGAATATTATCAAATGGGGCGAGCAAGTCCTTGAGGTTGAGTTGCCCAACTCCGTCGTCTTAGAAGTCACGCAGACCGATCCTGGGGTCAAAGGGGATACCGCCACCGGCGGCACAAAGCCAGCCATCGTCGAGACCGGCGCCCAAGTCATGGTGCCGTTATTTATCTCAGTGGGTGAGCGGATTCGCATTGATACCCGCACCGATTCTTACCTTGGCCGCGAATAGGAGTAACGGGTGTGGAGCTTGATCTCAACCAAGTACGCGAACTGTTGTTGATGTTTGATCAAACCAGTGTCACCGAACTCAACCTCAAAAGCGGTGAACTGGAACTGCAACTGCGCAAGGGTGAGCACCTCAGTAGCTCTAGCCCGCCAGTGGTTACAGCAGCCTCACCCCCTGCCCCGCCAGTCCTAGCGCCAGACTCAGACCCTACCCCACC
Source organism: Synechococcus sp. PCC 6717 (assembly GCF_022698185.1). NCBI lineage: Bacteria > Bacillati > Cyanobacteriota > Cyanophyceae > Synechococcales > Synechococcaceae > Synechococcus > Synechococcus sp. PCC 6717. The sequence continues at coordinate 54,015 of NZ_JAKLTV010000009.1, forward strand.
CCCAGCCAACCGCAAAACCGTGGATATTGCTGCCCCCATGGTGGGTACGTTTTACCGCGCTCCGGCCCCCGATGAGCCGCCCTTTGTGGAAGTGGGCGATAGGGTCACCAAAGGACAGGTGGTCTGTATTATCGAAGCGATGAAGCTAATGAACGAGATTGAGTCAGAAGTCAACGGCCAAGTAGTTGAGATTCTGGTGCAGAACGCCGCCCCCATTGAATACGGCCAACCCTTAATGCGCATCTTGCCTAACTAAGACTTGTTACAAAACTTAAAAAAGTGCCATCCTAGGAACTAGGTAGGGTTTTTGAGGATGAGGCATGACCCGTCAAGTTGTGGTTGTCGGGGCTGGTATCGGTGGCTTAACGGCGGCAGCCTTGTTAGCGCGGCACGGCTACGGGGTAACCGTTTTTGAGCAAGCGCAGCAACTGGGAGGATGTGCGTCAACATTTTGGCGGCGTGGCTTTACCTTTGATGTCGGTGCCACCCAAGTCGCTGGCTTGGAACCAGGGGGAATTCACGAGCAAATTTTCTCTGAACTGGAGGTCTCCCTACCCACTGCAACCCCCTGCGATCCAGCCTGTGCGGTTTACTTGCCGAACGAGACAACGCCCATTCAGGTCTGGCGCGATCGCCAGCGCTGGCAACAGGAACGACAACAACACTTTCCGGGCAGTGCAGGCTTTTGGCAAAGCTTAGAACAGCTCTTTGCCATTAGTTGGCGGTTTCAACAGCGCCAGCCCATTTTGCCACCGCGCACCCCCTTTGATCTCTGGCAGTTGATCCAAGCGCTGCGCCCCGATACCGTGCTGACACTGCCGCTGAGCCTGATGACGGTGACGGATTGGCTGAATTTGTGGGGCTTAGGGGGCGATCGCCGCCTGCGGCAGTTTTTAGATCTGCAACTTAAGCTCTACTCCCAAGTCGATGCCTCAGAAACCGCACTCCTGTATGCGGCTACAGCTCTGTGTTTGTCTCAGGCACCCCATGGGCTTTATCATCTGCACGGCAGTATGCAAGTCCTCAGTGATCGGCTGGCCACAGCTATCCGGCGCGATGGCGGCCAAATTCACACCCGCCATTGGGTCACGCAAATTCTGGTTGATCACGGCCGTGCTGTGGGGGTAGAGGTACAGAACTTAAAAACCAAAACCACCACTCGGGTTGACGCGGATCATGTTATTGCCAACGTCCCGGCCCAAAATTTGCCCCAGCTACTTGGGAAGGCAATTCCTAGGGGCTATCTGCACCGCCTGAAAACCCTGCCCCCTGCCTCTGGTGCGTTTGTGCTCTACTTAGGGGTGAAAGACGCCGCCATTCCTGAGAACTGCCCTCCCCACTTGCAATTTCTCTACGATGGCACCGGCCCCATTGGTGAAAATAATTCGCTGTTTGTCTCGGTGAGTCAGCCGGCGGATGGCCGCGCCCCTGAGGGCTATCGCACCCTCATTGCCTCTAGTTTTACGGAGCCAAATTTTTGGCGACAGCCCGATTTAGACTATGGGCGCACAAAAGCAGCCTATACCCAACAGGCACTGGCGCGGTTGGGGCAGTTCTTTGATCTGCGGCCAGAGCACATTATCCACTGCGAAGCGGCCACCCCCCGCACCTTTGCGCGCTACACCGCCCGCCTAGATGGCATTGTCGGTGGCATTAGTCAGCGCCTGAGCACCTTTGGCCCTTTTAGTCTGGCGACCCGTACCCCTATTCCTCACCTTTGGCTGGTGGGCGACTCGGTGCATCCGGGGGAGGGCACAGCAGGGGTGAGCTATGGGGCGCGATCGTTGGTGCAGCAATTACTCGCGGGCGATCGCTAGATTTTGGTAAAAATCACTATAATAGAAAACACCCGTTTCATTCAGAGGACGTTGAGCGACTGTGTTTGCCACCCTTGCCCGCCCCCCCCTACCAACAGATTTAGTTGCAGCCATTCAGGCGCTCAAGCAAGAGCTGAACGCTGTTATTTTGGCGCATTACTACCAAGATCCGGTGATTCAAGATGTCGCTGATTATATTGGTGACTCCTTGGGGCTGTCGCGGCAAGCGGCGCAGACGACGGCGGATGTCATTGTCTTTGCTGGGGTTCACTTCATGGCGGAAACGGCCAAAATTCTCAACCCCACGAAGTTGGTGCTACTGCCGGATTTGGCTGCTGGCTGCTCCTTGGCCGATAGCTGCCCCCCAGATGCTTTTGCCGCCTTTAAGGCACGCCACCCCAACCATTGGGTGATCTCCTACATTAACTGCACAGCCGAGATTAAAGCTCTCAGCGATATTATTTGCACCAGTTCCAATGCGGTGAAAATTGTCCAGCAACTGCCAGCGGATCAACCCCTCATTTTTGCCCCCGATCGCAATTTGGGGCGCTATGTGATGGCGCAAACCGGGCGGCAGATGGTGCTGTGGGAGGGCAGTTGTATTGTCCATGAAACGTTTTCCGAGCGGCGAATTCTCGAACTAAAAGCCCAGCACCCAACGGCACAGGTTATTGCCCATCCGGAGTGCGAAGAGGGGGTGCTGCGCCACGCCGATTTTATTGGCTCGACCACGGCGCTCCTGACGTACACCAACACCCACGACCAAGATACCTTTATCGTCGTTACCGAACCGGGGATTTTGCACCAAATGCAGCGACGGCATCCCCACAAAACCTTTATCCCTGCTCCGCCTCGCGATCAAACCTGTAACTGCAATGAGTGTCCCTTTATGCGGCTAAATACCCTCGAAAAGCTGTATCTGTGCATGCGCGATCGCCAACCCCAGATCGACCTGCCCGAAGATATTCGCCGTGCGGCGCTTCAGCCCATTCAACGGATGCTAGACCTCTCCTAGGGGCAGCGGTTGGCCACGAATTGACCTCTCTAGTAACTGCATGGGGTGATAGACGGGAACCCGGCTCCCCTGATCCTGCAGGTGCCGCTTCAGTTGCACACTACAGCCCACATTGGCAGAGACAATGACATCGGGACGGGTGTTGAGGAGGTTGCGCACCTTTTGCCGCCCCAGTTCTGCGGCCACCTCAGGCTGAAAAATGTTATAGACCCCGGCACTGCCACAGCACAGTGCTGCATCAATGGGTTCGCGCAACTGCACTTGGGGAATCTGCCGCAGGAGTTGGCGCGGTTCTAGGCGAATTTTTTGGCCGTGGATCATGTGGCAGGCATCTTGATACACCAAGGTCAAGGGGCGATCGCTGAGGGGATGGAGGGGGGTCACCAGTCCCTTGGTTGCTAAAAAGACTTGGACATCGTCCACCTTGGCAACAAAGTGCCGGGCGCGATCGCCATAGTCGGGATCCTGAGCCAGCAGGTGATGATACTCCTTGAGGGTGTGTCCACACCCCGAGGCATTGATGAGGACGTTATCCACCGCTGCCGCTGCAAAACAATCAATCATGCGTCGGGCAAGGGCTTGGGCTTGCGCTTCTTCCCCTTGGTGGTGCGGCAGCGCCCCACAACAGCCCTGCTGCGGCGGCACGACCACGTCAAAGCCATTGGCACTCAGAACGGCGATCGTCGCATCGTTCACCTCTGGTAAAAAGAGTCGCTGCACACAGCCCAGAATCACCCCCACACGCCCCCGCCGTTTCCCTTGGGCAGGAATTACCGTCGGGTAAGTATCCCGAAAGCTCGCCGCTGAGAGCGGCGGTAGCATGGCATACATCGCCGCCAACGGCTTTGGTAACAGGCGCGTCAGTCCCCCCACTCGCCGCTCCAGTGCCGCTAATCCTAGGCGCTGGTAAAGCCATAGGGGCAGTAAAAGGGGGCGCAGCCGATTTGGATAGGGCAAGGTTTGGAAAATAAACTGCCGCAAGAGGCGAGCCACAGGCGCCCGGGGATAATTGCGCTGCACTTGGGCGCGGGTGGCGCTAATCAGCTTGTCGTACTGCACCCCCGACGGGCATGTAGTTACACAGGCGAGGCACCCCAAGCAGGTGTCAAAGTGGTTGGCCACCGCTGCCAAGGGGGCTTCACCGTTATTAATGGCATCCATGAGATAGATGCGCCCACGGGGGGAGTCGGCTTCCGTGCCAAGGATGCGATAGCTGGGGCAGGTTGCGAGGCAAAACCCACAGTGCACACAGGCATCAATAAGGGTTGGATCGGGCGGAGAATGGCGGTCAAACCCCGCAACGGGATCAATGGCTGTCATGCAAACCTCCGTAAGACCCTTGCCCTTCGGACAGGGGGATGTCGATACAACGTTGCTTAGAGACCACCAACAAAAGCGCCAGCACCAAAGACACCCGTTGCATCCAATTGTTGCTTAAGAGTCCGCATCAATTCAAGGGCATTGCCGCGATAGTCCCAAGGGTCAAGCTGCTGCTTTAAGGACAGCGGCGCGGCCAAAAGGGTGACATAGCCCCGCTGCACCCACTGGCGCAGACTGCGAATGAGTTGCTCTAAGGCTGCGGTATCACCATGGAGATAGGCATAGCCGATCCCTTGGGCGATCGCCACCGTGGCGCGACACTCACAATGCAAGCGGCTGGCCTCTTGGTGGAGATAGATCAGCCCCTTGAGGGCATCCCTAGGGCACAGGCCTACCTTGAGGATCACCTGCTCTGGGGTTGGGTTGAGAAGAATTCCAGCTGGTTCTTGTAGGTGTAGGCTCAGTTGGCTGGCAGTGGCAATGTCAGCGAGGCGATCGCCCAAGGTGCCGCTGGCTATAACCTCCCGCAGGGTATGGAATTCTAGATCCAGCAGTAGCTGACCACTGCGCTCCAAAACTAGATCAAATCGCACCGGGGTCAGCGAACTTGCCAAGAGGGTGTCTAGCCCAGTGGCCAATGCGGCAGGATCCCCGTGTAACTGCCACCGCTGAACCGCATCTGGCAATGGATAGACCCGTAAGGTTACCTCTGTGAGAATACCTAAGCTGCCATAGCTACCCACCAGCAACTTCATCAGGTCATAGCCCGCCACATTTTTAACCACCCGCCCGCCCGCTTTCACCAGTTGACCATCACTACGAATAAACTGCACCCCAAGACATTGATCGCGCCAAGAACCATAGCGGTGGCGCAGCGTCCCGTTAGCTTGGGTGGCCAAACACCCGCCAAGGGTTGCAGTGTCTTGGTAAAGCGGATCCGCCGCAATCCATTGACCGGCTCTGGCTAACTGGTGCTGAAGGTGCTGAAAGCGAATTCCCACTTGGGTGGTAACCGTCATGTCGGCAGCAGCATGATCAATGACCTGTTGCCACGCCGTTGTCCGCAAAAAAAGATCAACCTTGGGGTGTCCCCCTAGCCAATTGAGTTTCGTGCCGGCTCCGAGGGCTAACATCCGCCAGCCCTCGCGATGGGCGCAGGCCACTACCGCTGCCCCTTGCTCAGGGGTAGGAGGGGTGACAATGAGGGCTGCTTCCGGGAGGTAACCGCGTAAGTGGGGATGGCGATCGCCTAGGTCGCTCACCGCTGTAATTGCTGCCTCCCCCAGCAGTGCTATCAGTGTCTGTTTCATCGCTACCTCCGAGAAACCCTACCGTTTTAGGGCAGGGAGGGACAGGAGCGGCAACTGAGCGAGGCTCGACGCCTCCGAAGTTGCCGTACAGGGGTACTAGTCTCACAGAATTTACAATTTTTTACAATACAATGTTAAGACACAATGTTAAGACAGCGAATTGATTATGTTCAAAGCTCTGCTTTGTTGACGGCGTGGAAACAGCAGGATGACCTGCAATTTCTCAACGAGGTCAGCAGCGTTCCTTTGCAGCAAGGATTGAGGCATCTGCAATCCGCTTTCAGTCACTTCTTTGCAGGTCGGGCGAAATATCCCAACTTCAAAAAGAAGCGCAACGGCGGTAGTGCAGAATTTACTGGGTCTGCCTTTAAGTGGAAGGACGGTAAGGTGGTTCTGGCAAAGTGCTCCGAGCCATTGACTATCCGATGGTCTAGGCAATTGCCAGACGGTGTTGAGCCATCCACCGTTACTGTTCGCCTGAATCCTGGGGGGCAGTGGTACACCAGCCTGCCGTTTGACGATCCACGCGATTTGACCTTGCCACCTTCCACCAACGCTGTAGGCTTGGATGTAGGGATTAGCAGTCTTGTCACCCTGAGTACAGGCGAAAAGGTTGCCAATCCCAAGCATCTTGACCAGCGAGACAAACAACTGCGACGGGCACAAAAGGCATTGAGTCGCAAGCAAAAGGGGTCTCGCAATCGAGAAAAAGCACGACTTAACCTTGCTCGAATCCACCAACAGATTGCCAACGCCAGACAAGACCATCTGCACAGGGTAACGAGATC